>DMNP01000132.1 GCA_003452695.1 Eggerthellaceae bacterium | reverse complement strand
TCGTGCTCGACGCCGTGAACAACCTGACCGATGCGCTGTCTTCGGTCATCACCATAATCGGCGCCAAGCTGGCCGGCAAGAAAGCCGACCGCAAACACCCCCTGGGGCATGGGCGCTACGAGTACTTGTCGGCCATGATTATTTCGGCCATCGTGCTGTATGCGGGCATATCCGCGCTTGTCGAATCGATTCGCACGATAATCTGGCCTGAGCCCGTCGACTATTCCGCGACCACTCTCGTCATCGTTGCTGCATCCGTTTTGGCGAAGATCGTATTGGGGCGCTATGTAAGCGCGCAGGGCAGGAAAGTAGGATCGGGGTCGCTCGTGGCATCGGGCAAGGACGCGCTGTTCGACGCCGCCGTATCGGCCTCGGTGCTGGCAGCGGCCCTCATCTATCTGGCAACGGGCCTTAGCCTGGAAGCCTATGTTGGCGTGGGCATATCGCTTGTCATCATGAAGGCGGGAATCGACTTGCTGCGCGAGGCGATAGACGACATTCTGGGCCATCGCCCCGATCCCGAACTTGCCGCGGGCATAAAGGCCACGGTTCTCGCCGACCCCGACGTTCTGGGAGTCTACGACTTGCTGCTGGACAGCTACGGGCCCGACCTGACCATAGGCGCCGTGCACGTCGAAGTGCCCGACACCATGACCGCGGCCCAGATAGACGCCATGACTCGCCGCCTGCAAAGCGCCGTCCTCGCACAGCACCGCATAGCGCTGGCCACCGTGGGCATCTATTCGCACAACACAACGGACGATGGCGTGGCCGACATGCGCGAGGCCATAACGCGCGTGGTCATGGAACACGAAGGCGTGCTGCAAATGCACGGCTTCTTCGTGGACCGGGAGCGCAAGATCCTTTCCTTCGACGTTATCATCGGCTTCGACGTTCGAGAACGCAACGAGCTGCACGAACATATAACCTCGGACATACGCGAGCTGTATCCCGATTACGAACTGCACGTAACCCTTGACAGCGACCTCAGCGACTAGCGCCCTTCCAAATTGCCGCCCCGAGGGCGCCAAACGGCACTGCTCCGCCCCGCTTGACATTCCCCTGCAACTCCTATACCCTTTCATTTGAACATATGAACAATCGCTCATATAAGGAGGGCACATGCGCAAGGTCTACAAGCTGGATGGCGATTTATGCGCCAACTGCGCCAGCAAGATAGAGCACGCCATCGGAAAACTCGCCGGCGTGAACAAGGCATCGGTAAACGCCATGACCTATAAGTTCACGCTCGACGCCGACGACGCCGCATTCGATAGCGTCTTGAAACAGTCCCTGAAGATCTTCTCGGACATCGAACCGGACTGCGAAGTGCTGGCGTAGCGCCAACGGCGCCAGACCGCCCCGACGTGCATTCCGCCGCACGCGAAACGCAATGAACAAGCGACAGAAAAAGCTGCTGAAGCGCATCCTGGCAACGTTCGTTTTGTTCCTGGCCGTGGAAGCGCTGAAGCACCTCGGCGTATTCGACGCCCTTCCCCACGGACAATGGGTTGAATTCGCGGCCTTCCTGGTGCCCTACCTCATAGCCGGCTACGACGTGCTGGCCAAGGCCTGGCATGGCATCGTGCATCGGCAGCCCTTCGACGAGAACCTGCTCATGTCCATAGCGACCATCGGCGCATTCGCGCTGGTGTTTTTCCCCGAAGCCGAACCGCATATGGCCGAAGGTGCTGCAGTTATGCTGTTCTACCAAGTGGGCAGCTTGTTCGAGAGCTATGCCGTGGGCAAGACGCGCAAGTCGATTTCCGCAATGATGGACATCGCGCCCGACTATGCCAACATCCTGCAAGACGGCGACATAGTGCAAGTCGACCCGGCCGAAGTGCCTCTCGGAGGCCAGATCGTCTGCAAGCCGGGCGAGCGCGTGCCTATCGACGGCGTAGTGGTCTCCGGCAAATCGCAGGTCGACACCTCCGCGCTGACCGGCGAATCGCTTCCCCGCGTGGTGGAGGAAGGCGCGGCGATTACCAGCGGCTGCGTGAACCTGACCGGCAAGCTTACCGTTCGCACCACGGCCACCTTCGAATGCTCGACCGTGTCGCGCATCCTCGAGCTCGTGGAAAACGCTTCCGAGAAGAAGGCCCGTGCCGAGAACTTCATCACCCGCTTCGCCCGCGTGTACACCCCCATCGTCGTGGGGCTTGCGCTCGCCATAGCCCTCGCCAGCCCTGTGCTGGGCTTCAGCATTCCGAAATCGGTGGAATCCGCCCTGATATTCCTGGTGGTCAGCTGCCCGTGCGCCCTGGTCATCAGCGTGCCCCTCTCGTTTTTCGGAGGCATCGGGGCCGCCAGCCGCAAAGGCATCCTGGTGAAGGGATCCAGCTATCTTGAAGCCCTCGCAGCCGCGCAGACCATCGCCTTCGACAAGACCGGAACCCTGACCGATGGCACCTTCGGCGTCGTTGCGGTGCATGCGCACGAGGGCGCGGACACGGACCTGCTGCTGTCCTACGCCGCCCATGCAGAAGCCTATTCCGACCATCCCATAGCGCTTTCGGTCGTGGACAGCTATTCCGGTGTTATAGACCGCACGAAGATCGCGGAAGTGGAAGAGCGCAGCGGCCAGGGCGTGGCGGCCACCGTGAACTCGCGCCGCGTGCTCGTCGGCAACGACAAGCTCATGCACGCGGAAGACATCGACATCGACAGCTGCCATCTTGTGGGGACGATATTGCATGTGGCCCTGGACGGTGCCTATTTGGGCCATATCGTCATCGCCGACATGATGAAGCCCGACGCGCGCCAGGCCATCGACGACCTGCACGCAGCCGGCATTCGCAAGACCATCATGCTGACCGGCGACCGCGCCGAAGTCGCCCGCGCCGTTGCGGAAAACATCGGCGTGGACGAAGTGCGGGCGCAATTGCTGCCCGAGGACAAGGTTTCCGCCATCGAAGACATCATGGCACAGGAGCCAAGTGGCAAAACGGCCTTCGTGGGCGATGGCATAAACGACGCACCTGTGCTGATGAGGGCCGACATCGGCATAGCCATGGGCGCCATGGGCTCCGACGCCGCCATAGAGGCCGCAGACATCGTGCTCATGGACGACAAGCCATCTCGCATTGCCACGGCCATTCGCATTTCGCGCAAGACGTTGCGCATCGTGAAGCAGAACATCGCATTCGCGCTTGCCGTGAAGATCGTCATCATGATCCTGGCCCTGCCCGCAATCGGCATATCAAACATGTGGATGGCGGTTTTCGGCGATGTGGGCGTATCGGTAATCGCCATCCTGAACGCCATCCGCTGCTTGCGCGTGCGCTAGCCGCAATGCAGCGACGCAGACGCGAAAAGCCGTTGTTGCGCCCTATGCAGCCCGGCGGGCAGTCGAGCAAGGGGGCATGTGAACTCTGCTACAAGCCGTTCGGCGCATCATCGGCAACAATGGTCAGCTATCGCGAAGACGGCAGGACACTGTGCTAGAATGTCCAGACCCGAAAAAGGAGTGCAGTATGGATAAGGTCTCCATGTCGCACGAGGATTACCTCGAGGCTATCATCATGCTCGGCGGGTCGCCGGATGCCCCCATCCGGTCTGTCGACATTGCAAAGAAGATGGATGTGTCCAAGGCGTCCGTGAACAAGGCCGTTGGCCTGCTGAAATCCAAGGGCTACGTGGACCAACCGTACTACGGCGACGTTACGCTAACCGACGAGGGCTACAGCTACGGCCAGGCCATATACAAGCGTCATCGCTATCTGACGGCATTCCTGTCGAAGGGTCTTGGCATCGAGCAGAAAACCGCCGAGGACGAGGCCTGCCTCATGGAACACGCCATCAGCGACGACTCCTTCGAGAAGTGGGTAGCCTACATCGATTCGCTCGGCCTTGTGGAAGACTAGCCAAGCTTTCGCCCCGAACTGAATAATACGAACGCTCCCGCCAATGTCGTGGGGTGGCCCGCAGGCCGCCCCACGACACACGAAGTTGCCGGTTATACCGCCGTGTAGCCGCCATCCACGGCAATGGCCTGGCCGGTAACGTAGCTGGCTTCCTCCGAGGCCAGGAACACGGCAGCTGCGTTCAGCTCGCCCTCCTGGCCGTAGCGCTGCATGGGAACCGTGCTCTTCGCGAAGTTCTGGAAGTACTCGGAATCGAGCGTTTCGGTGGTGAGCTCGGTGTAGAAATAGCCTGGGCAAATCGTGTTCACGGTAACGCCCAGCGGTGCAAGCTCGGCGGCAGCGCCACGCGAGAAGTTGACGACCGCGCCCTTGGAGGCATGATAAGCGATGGTCGGGATGGCCGTGTTGCCCACCAAGCCGTAGATCGAAGCGATGTTGATAACGCGACCGTAGCCCTGCTTGCCAGCTTCGATGTTCTTCACCATGTAGCCGGCGAACTTCTTGGTCATAGTGAAAACCGAGCTAAGGTCGAGGTTCATGGTGAAATCCCAGTCGCCGCGATCGAAGTCGACAAGCTTCGTGCCGGTGCCCTTCTCGCCGCCAGCGCAGTTCACAAGCGCTTCAACATGGCCGAACTTCTCGTCGGCAGCTGCAAGAGCCGCATCGATGGAAGCCTCGTCGGTAACGTCGCACGCCATGGGAAGCACCTCGACGCCGTACTTTTCGCTGAAATCCTTTGCGCTTGCCTCGAGGCGCTCGACACGACGAGCAAGCAGTACGAGATTCGCACCCTGCTGCGCGAAACCCTCGGCCATCTGCTTGCCCAGACCCGAAGAAGCGCCGGTTACCGCCACGACCTTGCCAGTGTAATCAAACATGTACGAATCCTTTCTATGAAACCGCAGTTAACTAATACATCGTGGCCACCGTATCATACTCGGCGCCTGCGAAAAGCAGCACCCGGCCATCAACATAACCTCTTCGCCCCTTTTCGGGAGCTCAGATTGCCGGTTGCAGCCCGATCGGCCCACGAGGGACTGCAACCGCCGCCCCTCTCCGCCAGATCGGTCGCGGGAAACTACGCCGCCACTTGAACTCGCACGCTCCTTTTGCTCGGACTCGCGCCGTTCACTTGAAATGTCGGTGTGCTTTTCGCTGTCCTGGGCGGTTCGTGGTATGCTGTATGCAGTTCCACGCATCAACATACAGCAAACGATCCACGGTGCATGAGGGGCAAAATCTTGAAGAGGCGCTCGAATACTGCAAGCTACGAAGAGGCGAAGATTTCGTCGCGGCGACAGCGTGCCAAAAACAGCTCCGCCAACCGCGATGGACGGCATTCCGACGGCTCGCAAAACAGCACCTCGGCCCAGCGCCGTTCGCGCAGGTCCCCCCAGGCCGAAGAGAGAGACGCGAAGCGTTCGAGGAGCGCAAAGCAACCCGAGCAGCAAAAGGCGGCTTCCTCCCGCGCCGCCAAGAGCAGCCGCTCCCGCGCCGAAGCGCCCGCGGCCGAAAACGCATCGGCTGCAAGCCGCGAATCCCGCCGCCGCAACAAGAGCAAGAGGCGGGCGGAGAAGCTGTTCGACAGGCAATATGCACCGAAAACGGCGGCCGCCGACGCCCAAGAGACAGACGAGGCGCCGCGAGCCGCCCTGTACGAAGGCCGCATGGGCGCATCGCAGCGCAAGGCAACCCGCATGCAGCACGCCTCCGAGGCCGAGCCGGCATCTGCCAAGGTGAACCCCGCCGGCTGGTTTTCCAGATTGGATCTTTCGGCGCGCTCCATACGCACGGTCACCGCCTTGCTGTGCATCGTGCTGGTGGGCGTTTTCCTGTACGTGCCCGCGCAGCAGTACTACCAGTCCGTGCGCGAACACGACCGGCTGGCAGCCGAATACGCCAGCATCGAGCAGCGCAACGACGTGCTGGACGAGCAGAACGACGCCCTGGCTAGCAATGCGGGAATGGAAGACGCCGTTCGCCAGAAATACGGCTACGTGGTGAAGGGCGATCAGGCCATGATCGTAACGGGCCTTTCCGAAGAGGCCACCGACACGTCGCGCGATGGCGATGCCATCGAGGCAAACGTCCTTGCCAGCAGCGTGAAGGCCCCCGAGGAATGGTACACGCCCTATCTGGACGCGTTCTTCGGCGTGTCGTAGCGCCACAACGCATCGTTTCGCCATGCACCCAGCCGACGACAGCGAACGCGCGCCAAGCACGCAAGCGACCATCGGTCTGGGCGTCGATTGCAACGCAGTCGCCGAGAGCCATTCCAGTTATAACAATCACCAGGAAAGGACCCGAAACATGAACGCACAGACAACCGCAGCGTACCGGCCCGGCCGCTATGCGGCCATCGACATCGGCACCGTGACCGCTCGCCTGCTCGTGGCGGACGTCGACGCGGATGGGGAGATTACCGAGCTCCATCGCGACCAGGCCATCTGCAACCTGGGCATCGGCGTGGACAAGACCGGTCGCTTGGCCGAAGAGGCCATCGACCGCGTCGTGCAGGTGGTCGGGCGCTTCATGCAGACCTTGGGCGAACTTCAACCTGCCGACGGCCCGCGAATTTGCCTGACGGCAAACGCCACGTCGGCATCGCGCGACGCCGAGAACTCGAGCGATTTCGTAGACGCACTCGATGCACTCGGGGTGCAGCTGGCGGTCATCCCCGGATCCAAGGAAGCGGCGCTGTCGTTTGCGGGAGCTTCGTCGGCCTTTCCCGGCCAACGGGTGATCGTGCTGGACGTAGGCGGCGGATCTTCGGAAATCATCGCGGGCCAAGCGGGCGGTGCGCCGCGCCATGCCCATTCTTTCAACATCGGATGCCGGCGCGTTACCGAGCGCTACTTCCACGACGACCCGCCCACTGCACAGCAGATTCAGGATGCGGGAGCTTGGATTGCCCAGACGATGCACGACTATCTGGAAGGACTTTCGGCGGACGGCTTCGGGGATTGCCGCATCGTTGCAGTAGCAGGTACCGCAACAAGCGTGATTTCCATGCGCGAGCAGATGGAAGTGTACGACTCGAGCCGCGTTCACGGCGCCGTGGCCACCCGTGCCGATATCGACGAGCTGCTGCGTCGCCTTTCCGGCATGACGCTTGCCGAGCGCCAGCAGGTGGTCGGGCTCGATCCCGCCCGCGCGCCCGTCATCGTGGCCGGCGTGCTTATACTGCAGCAAATCCTGCAGACGCTGAAAGCGGACTCCTTCACCACCAGCGAACGCGACATCCTGCACGGCATAATCCTGGATGCCGCCCAAGGATAAGGGCCATTGGCGCCGGCCAGGCCTGCCCCGCCGCCCACGGCCCGGCTAGCAGCGATGGCTGGCGACGGCGAACCTTGCCAGCCTGACGCAACCCTTGCAGTATGGCTTGCGCTATACTGAAACAGCTGCTGGACACGGGGGCGTGGTGGAATGGCAGACACCGAGGTCTTAAAAACCTCTACCGAAAGGTGTGCGGGTTCGAATCCCGCCGCCCCTACCAGCCGGCGGCGCCCCGGAAGCACGCCGACCCAGGCGCAGCGGGACGCCGATTCATCGCAGGGCACAACGGGGGAACATATGCGCACCACACGACCTCAGCACCGTCCACCGCAGGACATGTACTGCCCCATGTTGCAGGTATCGGACGGCTGCACCCATGGCGCGTGCAAGTTCTGCGATATCTACACGGGCATACCGTTTCACCCTTCGCCCATGAACGAGATCCTGGAAGACATCGACGAAATCGCGCGGACGGCAACGGCGCTTACCCGGCGCATCTACCTGACGGGCGGAAACCCCTTTGCGCTGCCCAACGCGCGGCTCGTCGAGATTTTCGACGCTGTGGAAGAGCGCATTCCCACGGTCGTTAGCTACGGCGGATTCTGCCGCATTACCGACATAGCTCGCAAGACCGATGCGGAATTGGCCGAACTGGCGGCGCGGGGCGTGAACGACCTGGCCATTGGCGGAGAGAGCGGCCACGACGAAGTGCTGGCTTTCATGAACAAGGCCCAGACCGCCTCCGACCTAGTAGAGCAAGGAAAGCGCCTGAATGCTGCGGGCATCGACTTCACGCTGTTCTACCTGGCGGGCCTTGCCGGCGCCGGACGAGGCCAGGAAAACGCCATCACCTCGGCGCGGGCCTTCAGCGCCGCGCAGCCCCGGACCATCCTTATAGTGACGCTTACGCCCACGAAAACCTGGCCCCTGAAGCGCGATATCGAAGAGGGTCGCTGGACCCCTGCTTCGGAAGTGGAAACTGCTCGGGAAATACGCACCTTCATCGCCAACTTGGACTGCTCGGCCCACATCGTGTGCTCGCACGATTCGGACGTCATCCGCTTCGATGGCCTGTTGCCCGGCGACCAGGAAAAGATGCTGCAGCTAATGGACGCCCGTATTCCCAAAATTAACGAGCAGGCCGCGCGCCTGATGCGCGAGATGATTCACAAGACCACGTTCTAGGGAGCGGCGCAGTACCCCTGAGTACTGCGCCGCCCTGAAACTAGACCAGCTTTCCCTTGCAGTGGTCTATCATGTGCTGCAGAATCTGGGCCGTCCAGCCGCGACACTCCTTCTTGCGGGGAATCAGCACGCCGTCGACCAGTTCTTGATAGGTGAAAGTTGCCTGATCGTAGCGCGTTACCTTGGTCGTTCCCTCGCGCGTGAGGCAGCCTTCCTCGGTTCGCGCCGGACGCAGCGCTCGCTTCATGGCCGGGTTGAACATGACGTGCGTGCGGTCTTTCTCGTTCTTGTAGGCGATGACCGCCTTCGCCACGCCAATCTGATTGGCGGCGAGACATGCACCATCTTCAATCGACTCAAGCGTGTCTATAAGGTCCTGGGCCAATGCGGCATCGTCCGCCGTGGCGGGCTCGCAGGGTGTGGACAGCAGCTCTTCGTCGGTCACAAGTTCTTTGATCATCGTTGCTTTCCTTGCACGTTCGGTTGGTTAAGCCTGCGCTGCATTGTAGCACGCAAGCACGAGCGCGAAGACAGGGACTCGTTCATGCGGATTAGGCGCAACGAGAAACCAGATAGGGCGTGCATCTAGCGCCTGATGATAGCAAGTGGCTGACGGGAAAGACGCTCCCCGCTGATAACAGCGCAATGATACACGCATGGCTTTGCGCCCCCAGCGAGATTCCGCCCCGTCAAGCACAGCATTGCCAATCGAGGCCCGGCCAGTAGTGAAAAACAACGCGCCATGGTTACTGCCCACGCCAACTTCGCGAAATTGCCACAAATCCGTCCTTGACCCTTTGCCCTGCGGGGTTTATATTATTCAGGCACTTTTTGCAAGGGCCCATAGCTCAGCTGGTTAGAGCG
>DMNP01000384.1 GCA_003452695.1 Eggerthellaceae bacterium | reverse complement strand
AGCAAAGCCGAAGCCAAGCCCGAACACCTCTCCCCGCCCCGGCGTCCCGGCGATTTCTCGGCCGGCGACCCCCACGGTTACCATGCGTCGAATTCAAGGCTACGTCAGCAGCGAGCGCAGCACGTACTGCAATATGCCGCCGTGCGCGTAGTAGGCCCCCTCGGTCGGGGTGTCTATGCGCACGATGGCCTTGAAGTTCACCGCCGACCCGTCCTTGCGCTCAGCGGCTACGTCCACCGTGCGCGGTTCGGGCAGGCCCGCTCCAAAATCGATGGGTGCTATCGAATAAGTCTCCGAGCCGTCCAGACCCAGGCTTTCGGCGCTTTGGCCCTCTTCGAACTGCAGGGGCAGAACGCCCATTCCGATAAGGTTCGAACGGTGAATGCGCTCGAACCCCTCCGCAAGGGCCGCGCGCACCCCAAGCAGCATCGGCCCCTTGGCCGCCCAATCGCGCGATGAGCCCGAGCCGTACATCTTGCCCGCCACGACAATTGCCGGAACGCCCCGTTCGGCATAGTGCTGCGCGGCATCGAAAATCCAAGCCGGGCAATCCTCGACAAAATCGTGCGTCCACCCTCCCTTGCGGCCATCGGCCAGAGCGTTCGCAAGCTTCACGTTGGCGAAGGTGCCGCGCATCATGACCTCATGGTTGCCGCGGCGGGCACCATAGGTGTTGAAGTCGGCGTCGTCAACGCCGCGCTCGCGCAGGTAGCGGGCCGCCGGAGAGGTCGGCGCAATGGAGCCCGCCGGCGAAATGTGGTCGGTCGTGATGAAGTCGCCCAGCAACGCGAGCACGCGCGCGCCGCTTATCGGGGCAGGCCGTTCGGGCATCTTGCCCATTCCGTCGAAATACGGTGGACGGCGCACGTACGTCGAGGAATCGTCCCAGGCGAACACATCGCTTGCCTCTGCGGCAAGAGAGCGCCATGCTTCATCGCCGTCGAACATGCCAGCCGCCCCTTCGCGATACAGGTCTGCATCTACGCACTGCCCGAAGACGCTTTCTACCTCTTCGTCCGCGGGCCAGATATCGCGCAGGTACACATCGTCGCCTTCGGGATTCTTGCCGAGCGGGCTGTTCTCGAAATCGAATTCCAGCGTGCCCGCCAAGGCGTAGGCCACGACGGCAGCCGGCGGCATCAGGTAGTTCTGGGCAACGTCGGGCGATATGCGACCCTCGAAATTGCGATTTCCCGAAAGCACGCTGGTCAGCTCTATCGACGTGCAGACGTCGTGCATTTGCGGCAATATCGGGCCCGAGTTTCCTATGCAGCTCATGCAGCCGAAACCGCACGTGCCGAAGCCGATGCGCTGCAAGCCCTGCTTCAAGCCCGCACGCTGCATGAGCAGTTCCACCGCATGGCTTCCCGGCGCGAACACGGTCTTCACCCACGGCTTCGCGCGCAATTCCATCTGGGCGGCATTTCGGGCCAGCAGGCCGCAGGCAATCATCATCCGCGGATCGGTGGCGGTCGTGCAACTGGTCACCGCCGCAATGGCAATAGCCCCATGCCCCAGCTGGAAATCGCGGCCGCCGATATTCACGCAAGCTTTCACAGAGCGGTCCAGGCCTCGTTTCTCGCATATGCCTGCGAACCGCTCTGGGGCATCGCTGAAATCGAAGCGGTCGTGCGGCCGGGAAGGACCCGCCATGGATGCCTTCACCGCGCTCAGGTCGAATTCGATTACCTCGGCGTAGGTGCGCGGATTGGCCGAGGGGTCGTGCCAGAGCCCCTGGGCCTTTGCATAGGCCTCTACCAGGGCAACCTGATCGTCAGAACGTCCCGACAAGGACAGGAACGATATCGTTTGCTCGTCTATGGGAAACAGGGTGCATGTCGCCCCGTACTCCGGGGTCATGTTGGCGATGCAGGCGCGCTGCGTGGCGGACAAGCTGGACACGCCGGGCCCGAAGCACTCCACGAAACACCCGACAACCCCTTTTGCACGAAGCACCTCGGCGAATGTAAGGGCCACGTCCATCGCCGAAACGCGCTCGGAAAGCTGGCCTTTCACGTGCACGCCCACCACGGCGGGAACCAGCGTGGTAATGGGCTGCCCGAGCGATGCGGCCTCGGCCTCGATTCCTCCAACGCCCCAGCCCAATACGCCGATTCCGTTCACCGTCGGCGTATGCGAGTCCGTCCCGACGACCGTATCGAAATACGCCAGCGGCAGTGTTTCTTCCGCATCGCCCGAACGGCCCGCCGAACCGTCTGCCACCACGTCGGCGAACACCTCGATGTTCAGCTGGTGGCATATGCCCGACCCTGGCGGCACGATGCGAACGTTCTCGAAGGAATCCTGCGCCCATTTCAGAAAGCTGTAGCGCTCGGTATTACGCTCGAACTCCTTTTCCATGTTGGCCTGCAATGCAGCCTCGCAGCCGAATTCGTCCGCAATAACCGAGTGGTCGATTACCAGGTCGCACGGAACCTGCGGGTTTATCTTCGCCGGATCGCCGCCCAAGGCAAGGCAGGCTTCACGCATTGCCGCAAAGTCCACGAACACGGGCACCCCGGTGAAGTCCTGGAACAGCACGCGAGCCGGGGCGAATTCCACTTCTTCCCCCGCTTTGCCCGCACGCCCCGCCCGAATGATCCGCGCTGCGAACTCGCGCGCTTCCTCTTCCGAGCGCGTGCACCGCAGCACGTTTTCCAACAATACCGTAAGCGAATACGGCAGCTCTTCAACCCCGTCGCATGCGCACACGGGAACATATCGATAGGAACGCGAACCCGCGGAAAGCACGGCCGTTTCCATCGCTCTTCGCTTTTGCATAGTCAGCTCCATTCCGCCGCCGAAGCCAGCGGCGCTTTCGCCAAGGGGATAGGTCGCCAGCTCGGCTGCGACCAGTAGCTATATAGTAAAGAGCGGCAATGCGATTGCCGCTCATAAGCCTTAGGAAACATTGATTAATCATGCCAAGTAGTCTTGCAAGCCTTGCCACAACCCGAAAAACCGCTGATAATCAGCCCACCAGCAAGAACCCCGTTTCTCTATGCGCCGCAGGCCATCCAACGGCGCTGCATTGTTTCGGGGCAAGGCGTTCCCCGTTCGCCGCCGACGCCCTGCAGAACCTAGAAGCGCGTAAGTCCTGCACTTCCTACGAGAGGTTCTCGACGATTTGCTTGGCACGACGCCCGAGCGTTCCCTTTGCGTTTTGCGCATCGAACGACATTCGCTGTGCGAACGCGGTCTTCACGCTTGGAGCAAGTTTCCCGTTCGAGAAATCGAGCAGGGCGACAAGCATATCGTTGAATTCAAGGTCTCCGTGATAGCACTGGATTCCCTCATCCACGAGGGGCCACACCTTTTCGGAACGAGTTGGGGTAGTCGACCCGAGCTTGCAGAGAAAGCGCATTGCGCCAAGCCGCACCGGGCCGCTCTCTTCGTCGAAGAGCGCCGTTTCCGCTTCGGGAATGGCCTTGCTGCAGGTTCGCGCATCGAAGTCCACCAATATCGTAAGCGCCTCGAGGGTTTCCCAGCGTGTCTGGCCCTCGGGGCGATTAAGGGCGTCGATAAGAACTTCGATATGTGGAACGAGCTTTTTCGGAGCTATCTTTGCAACCGCGTAAATCGTTGCAGCTGCTTGCTGACGCTCCCTTCTCGAGCCCGTCGACAATGTGTCTACCAGCTTCGCAAGCTCGGTATCGTTACTCGCGGCGCTTTCAGCGGCAGTTTTCGTATCGGGATTTTTATCACTCATGGAAATCACCTCGCGAGCAACGACAATTAGCAGAGTCTAAGCCATTTAAATTATAGTTCTAAATTCAGCGCAATTCGGCTCATATATCGGCCTAAAGGTCCCAAATTGGATGCTTTTATAAAGGAAGCACATTCAAATCCGATAAACGCGAACCGCCCCGCGAACTCCTTGGCAAAGGAGTTCGCGGGGCGGTTGCACTTCTTAAAAAAGGCAAGT
>DMNP01000301.1 GCA_003452695.1 Eggerthellaceae bacterium | reverse complement strand
ATGTCCTCGATGCGGCGGCGATAGATGCAGCGCACGCTCTTGGCGCCGAGGCGCTTGGCCGTGCGCGTGGCGTCCATGGCCACGTTGCCGCCGCCCACGACGACGACGTCCTTGCCGGCAACGTCGTCGGGACGCCCGTCGGCAACGCGGTGCAGGAACTGCACGGCGCTCATAACGCCTTCGCGCGTGGCGTAGTCGATGCCAAGGTCCTTGAAGTGATGCGCGCCGATGGCGATGTAGACCGCATCGTAGCCTTTGACGAGCTCTTCCCACTGCACGCCCACGCCCACTTTCACCCCGAGCTTCACATCGATGCCAAGCGACAGGATGGCCTCGATGTCGTAGTCAAGGTTGGCTTCGGGCAGGCGATAGCGCGGGATGCCATAGTACATCATGCCGCCCAAGTGCTGGTTCTGCTCGTAGACGGTGATGTCGTGGCCCATCAGGGCTAGGTAGTACGCGGCCGTCAGACCCGACGGGCCGCCGCCGATGATGGCTACCTTCTTGCCCGTGGCCGGAGCCTTCTCGGGCGTGGGAACCTGACCGGCCGTAAGCACCGCGTGCTGTTTCATGCCGCGGATGTTCACCGGCGCGTCTATCATGCCGCGACGGCAGGTGTGCTCGCAGGGATGCTCGCACACGAACGCGCACGCGCTCGGGAAGGGATTGTCGTTGCGGATTACGCGCACGGCATCTTCCGGACGGCCGTCGCGCAGGCACGCAATGTAGCCGGGGATGTCCACATGGCTCGGGCACTCCTTCACGCAGGGAACTGCGGTGAAGGGCTGGGTGCAGGTGCCGGTGGCAAGATGGCTTTCGGCATCTTCTTTTATAAGATCTGCGAAGGCAAGGCCGATGCGACCCGCCTGGAACCCAATGGCGCAGTCGGCCGACTTGTACAGCGTATCGCACACCATGATGACCTGTTCGACAATGCCTTCCACCCGTTCGCCTCGAAGGATGGACTCGAGGCTATCGGTCAGGCGCGTCAGGCCGATTCGGCAGGGCGTGCACTTGCCGCAGCTCTGCGAAGCGCAAAGCTTGAAGAAGCCCACGGCGGTTTCAAGCGGGCATGTCGAGTTGCCATATACCGATACACGGTTGATGACCGCATCGGCGATAACTCGGGCCTGCTCGTCTGCCTTCGTGGGGGCGAAAACGGGTAGCCTGCTCACTACTTTCTCTCCTCTCTTATCCGCATCGATTCGACACGGACCCCTATCCGCCTCACGCAGCGGACATGCAAAGCTCCACCGCGTCCCCGGCTTGCTCGCGTGAAAGCTCGGAGACCCGGCTTCTACCAGTGGTAAAATCGGGATTGCCTTCCTAGCGGAAAAGCGACAGCGCCTCGGCGCGCGTCTTCTCGTCGTCTTGGAAAGATCCACGCAGCGCGCTGGTCACGGTAACCGATCCCGGCTTGCGGATGCCGCGGGCCGTCATGCACATGTGCTCGGCCTCGACGACGACAAACGCCCCGAGTGGCTCGAGCGCGGTCATGATGGCATCGGCTATCTGGGACGTCATGCGTTCCTGCACCTGCGGTCGGCGGGCATAGCCCTCGACGCAGCGCGCCAGCTTCGATAAGCCAGTTATCCGACCCTTCCGCGGGATGTAGGCAACATGCGCCCGACCCGTGAAGGGAAGCAGGTGGTGCTCGCACATCGACGTGAACGGGATGTCGCGAACGATGACCATCTCCTCGTGCTCGGCTTCATGAAACTGCTTGCGCAGATGCTTCGCAGGGTCTTCCTGCAGGCCCGCGAATATCTCCTCGCATGCGCGCGCAACGCGTGCAGGCGTTTCGAGCAAGCCCTCGCGCTCCGGATCTTCGCCGATGGCAATGAGGAACTCGCGTATAGCGGCCTCCGCGCGCGCTTTGTCAAGCTTTCCGTATCCGCTTTCCGACATGAATGCAATCCCCTCTCGTGCCTCGATAGTTCTGCGGAATGCACGAAGCAGCGCATTCGTGCAAAGGGGCGCGATTGCACGGTAACGCGCCCCTTTCCCTGAAATTTAAGCCAGCGTGCGCTCTGCAGCTTCCACTACGTGCTTTGCCAGAATGGCCGTCGTCACGCTTCCCACGCCGCCCGGCACGGGGGTGATGGCGCCGACCACCGGCTCGGCGGCGTCGAAGTCCACGTCGCCGCAGAGCTTCTGGGCCTCTTCGTCCCAGTTGATTCCCACGTCGATGACCACCTGGCCCTCGCGCACGGCATCGGCGCCCACGGTGCGGGCGCGGCCCACGGCCACGACCAGGATGTCGGCGGCGGCGCACTTGGCGGCCAGTTCCTTGGTGCGGGTGTGGCACATGGTGACCGTTGCATTGGCGGCCTGCAGCATCATGCTTACCGGCTTGCCGATGACCAGCGAGCGGCCGAGCACCGTGACGTTGGCGCCGGACAGCTCGTAGCCGTAGAACTTCAGCACTTCCATGCAGGCGTCGGCCGTGCACGGCGGGAAGCCCACCGGCTGGTTGGCGAACACGCCGTAGAGCGAGCCCTGCGTGATGCCGTCGGCATCCTTGGCCGGGTCGAGCGCTGCGCATGCGGCCACCTCGTCGAGCTGCTTGGGCAGCGGGCGGAACATCAGGCAGCCATGAATGTTGGCGTCGGTGTTCACCTCGTTGATGGCAGCCATCAGCTCTTCCTGTGTGCAGTTCGCGTCGAGCACGAACTTCTTCAGGCCCAGGCCCAGCGATTCGCAGCGCTTGGTGGCGCCACGCTCGTAGGACAGGTCGTCGTCGCGCTCGCCCACGCGGATGATGGCCAGCGTCGGCGTAACGCCCTTGGCCTTGCAAGCCTCGATGCGGGGAGCCAGCTCCTCGTTCATCGCATCGGCAACCGGCTTGCCCTTCAAGATTTCAGCCATGTTCTACCCCCTGATGTAATCCGTGATGTTGTCTGCAACGGACTTGGCGCGCTGCACGTATGCCAGCAGCTCGTCCGCTTCGGCTTCGAGCTTGGCGGCGAGATCGCGGTCCTGCAGGCTCTTCGTGTT
>DMNP01000255.1 GCA_003452695.1 Eggerthellaceae bacterium | reverse complement strand
AAGGGCGCGCGTCCGGGCGTCGACTTTACGGTGGGCGAGTGGGCCGACGTCATCAACGCTAAGGAGGGCGACATCTGCCCCGTGTGCGGCAAACCGCTGCAGATGGCGCGCGGCATCGAGGTCGGCCAGGTCTTCCAGCTCGGCACCAAGTACTCGGCCTCCATGGGCGCCACGTTCATGGACGAGGACGGCTCCGAGAAGCCCTTCATAATGGGGTGCTACGGCGTGGGCGTGTCGCGTTCGCTGGCGGCGATCGTCGAGCAGTACCACGACGACGGCGGCATCTGCTGGCCGGCTTCGGTGGCTCCTGCGCACATTTGCGTCATACCGCTGACCACCGGCGACGAGGTCGTGCAGCCCGCTGCCGAGCAGATTGCCGAACAGCTGGTCGAGCTTGGCTTCGAAGTGGCCATCGACGACCGCAAGGAGCGCGCGGGCGTGAAGTTCGCCGATGCCGACCTTATCGGCTGGCCGTTGCAGATCGTCGTGGGCAAGCGTGGCCTGTCGGAGGGCAAGGTGGAAGCCAAGCTGCGCCGCACGGGCGACAAGCGCGATATCGGCCTCGGCGAAATCCTGGACTTGTTCGAGCCGGCCGCCGATGCCCTGGCCGGCGGCGACCTGCGTGCTTTCGAGCCCATGTTCGTGCAAGACGAGTTCGCAAGCGACCTTCCCGACATCGAGCCCATCGGCGCCGACGAATAGGGCATATGGATGATACAGTGCCCCAGAGGTACTGTATCATCCAGCAGCAGGCTGCCAGCTCTCCGCGAATGATACAGTGCCTCCGAGGTACTGTATCATCCTCGCAAGGGCGCGCGGGACCGTACGACGAATCCGGCCTGGCCGTGAATAGCAGTTGCTGGCGAAAGTGCCAGGCTGCGGCCTCTGCGGGTCCATCGAGGATGCCTTCGAAATTCGGCACAGCACATCTGGCTCTGCTGCATTTCAGCTGACGCTTCGGCGGCACGTGAGCCTGCTTTCCAAGCGAAGTCCCGCATGCGGGACAATCGGCGAAGTCTTCGCAGGCGCGGTGAGCTTTCTGGCCCAAAGCGCCCGCACGGCGTGTTGCTGGCCGAAATGCGCCAGATGGCAGCGCGTTTCCCCCGTATATTCATGGATATGAATGCAACGTTGGACATACAGGAGAAGTCTGCACGCCAGCTGGTTGCCGTGCTGGAAGGCGAAAACGACATCGTGCGCATCGTCGACCCGGTGTCGCGCAAGGTCCTGTACTGGCCAGCGGCCGACCGCGGCGACGTCGATTGCCCGTGCATGGAATGCAACGCCGTGTGGGGGCGTGCCGAGCGCTGCCCCAACTGCTCGTCGCTGGAAGCGCTGAAGCTTTCCCAGCGCACCTTCAAGATGGAGCTGAACCACAACCGCGCGTTCTGGGTAACGTCGCGTCCGCTGAACCTGGAAGGCAAGCCCTGCGTGCTGGAAACCGTGAACGACGTAACGGAAGGCCTGCTCGTGGAAGGCGGCGACCACGATTCGGTGATCAGCCTGATAAGCAGCCTGAACCACCTCGTCATGACCGATGCGCTCACGTCGCTGTACAACCGCCGCTTCCTGGACGAGTTCGCGCATCGCCTGCCCGAGCTGCAGCGCGCGGGCAAGAGCGTGACCGTGGCCATGATCGACCTGGACGGCATGAAGCATATAAACGACACGTACGGGCATCCCGCGGGCGATGCCGTGCTGAAAGACGTCGCCGGCTTCCTGAAGCTGAACTACTCGGTGCGCGACGGGCGCCGCGAACGCTATGCCGTGCGCTACGGCGGAGACGAGTTCCTGCTGGTGGATGTGGGAAGCGACCCCGCGGCGTTCGAATCCGACGTGCGCGACCGCTACGCCAGCATGCGCCTTACCTGCTACTTCGGGGAAATCTCCTTCCCGTTTTCCCTGAGCTGCGGCTTTGCCTCCACCGACGACTGCGGCTACGACTGGGATGTTCTCGTAACCGTGGCCGACCGCCTGATGTACGCCCACAAACGGTCCCGCAGATAACAACGCTCTGTGTGTGTCAGGGTGACGTTTCTCTTGATACACGCCCCAGCGTGCCGGTGAAGACTTCTTCTACGACGGCGCGTGTGCCAAGAGAAACGTCCCCCTGACACACACGTCCGCTGGCGTGGCGCCTATGCGTTGTCGCGCAGGGCCTTCAGCTTGGCCAGCGTGTCCGCGTCGATGCGGCCGGCTACCGTGCGCTTTTCCGACACCTTGGGCGTTTCGTCCAGCACGGCGTCGTGGTAGTAGCGGTCTATCTCGATGCTGAACCCCTCGGCGCTCATGCGATCCACGCCCAGGCCGAACACGGTGTCCTGGATGCCGGCGTCGCTCGTTACCACCAGCACTTCGTAACCGTTCTCGCGCCCTTCGAAGGCAAGCTTCTCTATAATCTTGTCCGCCGACGACCCGGCGGGGGAGAACACCACGCTCACGCCGCCGACCTTCTGTTCCTCGCCGGTCGATTCCACGTTGCCGCCGCCGTCGAACACCACGGTTGCATGGTACTCGCGCCCCGCGTAGTGCACGACGTCGTTCAACAGCATCTCGCGCGCCCGGTTGAACCAGTCGTGGTCGTAGTCGGGCATGTCCAGCGAAATGTTCTTGTACCGCCCTCCCGACCGCAACACGTTGAACCCGTCCACGATAAGCAGCCTCTTGCGATCCTTCGCCATCTCGCCCCTTCCCGTGTCGGCCGTGCTACCAGTTCTGCCGCAGCCACTCGTACATGCAGGCGGTGGCGGATTGCGCGACGTTCAGCGACTCCACCTGCCCGAGCATCGGAAGGCGGCCGGCCATGTCGCAGTTCTCCAGCACGAGGCGCGATACGCCGTCGTGCTCGTTTCCCAAGACCAGCACGATCTTGCCCTTCAGGTTCACGTCCCACATCTCGTTTTGGGAATGCTCGGTGGCGGCGCAGGCCCAGAAGCCGGCTTCCTTGAAGCGCTCGATGGCCGCTGTCATGTTGGAAGTCTGGGCGATGGGCAGGTGCGCCACGGCGCCGGCCGAGCTCTTGTAGGTGGAAGCTTCCACGCGGGCACTGCGCTTGTTGGGGATGATCAGGCCCGACGCGCCGACTGCTTCCGCCGAGCGTATGATGGCGCCCAAGTTTCCCGCATCGGTCAGGTGGTCGCAGAGCACCACGAGCGCCCGCCCGTCGTGCGATTCGGCGAAGTCCTCGGCGGCGCCCAGCACGTCGCCGAGCCCCACGTAGGGGAAGGGCCTCGTCTCGGCCATGACGCCCTGGTGGCTGCCGCGTGCGGATTTCTGATCCAGCTCGTCGCGCGGCACGTTTATCACGGGAATGTCGCGCTGCTTCGCCTTGCGCAGGATGTCTTGAATCATGGGGTCGCGTTTCACGTAGTCGCCCATCAGCACCTTTTTCAACGGCACGTCAGTGCGCATCGCCTCGATGACCGGCCGCTTTCCTTCTACGTAATCCGCCATGTTCAGCCCTTTCGCTCGCAAAAAGATTCACGAAAGTGTATCACAACGAAGCAGCGCCCGCCCCATCATGGAACGGTGCGGGCGCTGCTGCACACGCGCCTTCAGAATGAACTGCCAAGCAGCTGCAAGGCGGCTCTATAGCCTGAGCGTACGGCCTTTCCCGGCCTTCTGCCATTTCTTTAGCGCAGCCGTGGTCTTCTTGTTGAAGCTGTTGCCAGATGCGGAAAGCATCTTCAGCTTCTTGTTCTTGCTTATGTCCAGCGTCTTCAGGTTGCAGTGGCTTACATCTAGCTTTTTCAGGTTCGGCATCTTGCCCAGGGCAATCTTGCAATTCTTGCAGCCTCCCACGTACAGAACCTTCAGGTGGTGAATGCCGTTCACAGACAGTTTGGACACATCGGTAAAAGCGAGTTCTAGCGCCTTGGGCGTATCGAACGTGAATCCGTTAGCCAGATTCGAGCCCCAAATATGCAGCACGCGGAGATTGGCGGGTTTTATGTCCAGCTTCTTCGTAACCGTAGACCGGCTCAGGTTGAAGTGCGCAAGCTTCGGGTTCTTGCCGAATATTATCTCGTCGATGGTGCAGCCGGTTTGCACCTGAGAGCCTATGCTCAGCGCCTTCAGGCTCTTGCATTTGGACACGTCGAGGCTCTTCATGGTGGAGCCCAGAATGGCATCGCTCCGAAGGGTCACGCACACGACGGGCTTGCCGCCTATCTTGTTCGGCACGACCACATCGGCATCCGCAGGTCCTTTGTAACCGGTGATGTAGACCCCGTAGCCGCAGTTGTAACCGGGGCCGCCGCCGCCGTATGCAACACCGCCGCTTCCACCGGTCCAGCTCTCGGCGAATTCGGGTCCATTGCCCTTCTTGCGCGTGACCTTCAGGTTGTCGACCATCTTGGTGCCGAACCAGATTTTCGACTTCTGCACATTTTCCCGCCCGTCGACGTAGCGCCCCACCTTGTACTCGAAAGCGCTCGCCTTGGTGGCCTGCGTTGCCAGGTTGCCCTGGGTTGCCAGGCCACCCTGCGTCGTCGGGCTGCCCTGCGTTACCAGGCTGCCAGCGTTCAGGTTCTTGTTTGCGTCGTCGTCTGCCGCCAGCGCGGGGCGCGCCAGGCCGAAAGACAGGAAAACGGCAACCGTTGCTGCAATTGCCAAAGCAATCAGCGGCAACCGCATGCCGTTAAACGCCCTACTCTCCGTTGTCTGTTTCATATACCCTCCTGCGTACGAGTCCCTCATGCAAAAACACGTTAGGAATTATATCGTCTTTACCCGAACAGCGTGGGCCGAGCGACCAGGCGCTCCCAGGTTAAGTGTCTGAAGAATCGGCCTAAAAGGGCCCTATTAGGGAGACGCGTCTTTATCATGCCGGCCCAGTGCGCACGGGACGGCGCGCTTCGCCTTCAAAACTCATTTGCCCACGTCAGTGGGCGCATTCGATTTTCAGGCGAATCGTACTCGCCCCGTGCACCCTGGCCTCGACAGCATAAAGACGCGTCTCCCTAGGTGTTATGCCACGTTGACAGTGTTGGATTTTGAATCATAATGTTTCAGGGTCTCTATACGGGGTGGCCAGGGCGCGGTTTCAACAAACAGGGAATACAGGCTTCGCTCTTCTGTTCGGAAAAAGAGGCATTTGTGCAACACGACTTATGGAGATGCCATATGGGTCAAAAGCGCCCGCATACGATAGGCTCCGGCATAGCAATTCGGGCTTGGTTGAGCAGGTGGGGGGCGTTTCACCCGGCTTTCATCGTCTTGCTCCTGCTGTTTATCGCTGTTGGCGCTTTTCCGGCACATGCTCATGCCGAAACCGTGCGGATCGGTTATTTCGAATCGGAGAAGTATGGATACATTGGCGCAGATGGCGATTTGCGCGGCTACGACGTTCAGCTTTCGAAGACGATCGGCATGTACGGCGGCTTCGATGCCGATATGCGCGGTTACGACAACGTGCCGGATATGGAGGAAGCGCTTCGCACCGGAGAGGTAGACGCTCTCATCGATTTCCTGAAGACCGATAAGCGCGAACAGGAATTCATTTTCACCAACAGCCCCATCTTGGAAGAACTGGTGAGCGTTTATTCAGACGACATTCCCAATGCGCCGATCGGCAGCAGCGCCGCCGAGATAGAAGCGCTTCGAATAGGCTATGTGTCCGACGCCGGATTCTTGAACTATTTCATGGACTATTGCACCGACAACGGCATATCGCCTCAGTTGGTCGCCTTCCACGACGAGGACGAGATGCATTCCGCCATGGACCAGGGAAAGACAGATGCCTGCATGACCGGCAGCGCGGTTCCCACCGGATACAAGGTGCTCTTGACTTTGCCTCCGCTCGGCTCGTACCTGATGCTCCGCGCGGGAGACGAATCGTTGCGCAACCGCATCGATTCGGCAATCGCCCAGATAAGAACGGACAACCCCGACTACATATCGAACCTTTACCAGCTCTACGTGGCCTCCCACAACAAGGAGATGTCGCCGCTGACCTCGCAGGAGCGGGAATACCTTGCAAAGCACCCCGTGCTCTCCGTGGCCATCGTGCGCCACGCCGAGCCGTTCGTGGTCGAAAAAGACGACGGTACCATTGGCGGCGTTATACCGGACTACTACAAGGCGCTTGGAAAAAAGCTCGGCGTAACGTTCGACTTCGTGGTGTACGAGAAGACGCAAGATGCGATCGACGCTGTATCCAGCGGCAAAACAGATATCCTCGGCCACTACTACGGCGACATCATCATAGCGGAGCGGGACGACCTGTACGATACGATGGAGTACGGTTCGACTGAATGCGCCCGTCTCACCAGGAGTAATTTTAACGGCAAGATGCAAACAGCCGCCGTGACGAACCGAACGGCGTATTTGCTGGCCGAGCAGATCGAGGCGGATATCAAGCTAGAGACCTACCCCAATCTCGAAGCCTGCTACCAGGCCCTCATGCGCGGCGACGTGGATGCCATGGTAGGATCGATGACCGGGGTCACCTGGTTGATCAACCAGCATACGATGCGCGGAATCAGCTTATCCATCTTGCCCGAGGTCACGCTTGGCACGCGGGGCGCCGTCTCGCGCGATAATTCCACCCTCCTGTTCGTGCTGAACAAGGCCATCGCGGTATCGGGCGGGAGCATGAACGAGGCGGTCATCGAGAATGCCATCGACAGCAAAACCGATTTACTCACGGCTTTGGAAAACCTGCCCTTGGGATTCACCGTCGGCATTGGCGCCGTTCTGATGCTCCTGGTAATTATGCTTATCGTGGCGCTCGTCTTGCTGGCGCGCAGCAGCAGGGAGCGCCTTGCCTTGCTGAATCGGGAAATGAACGTGGACAGCCTCACCGGTGCCGGGAGCCGTCGTTTCGGTACAGAGCTGCTGGGTCGCGAGTTGCTCCTTTTCCGCCGCTACGGCGACGGCCCGATGCTCGCGATGCTCGATATAGACCATTTCAAAGAGAAAAACGACACGTTAGGGCACGAATACGGTGACTTCGTGCTGAAGCGGGTCGTGGAGGTTATCCGGGCGACGATACGGAAGTCCGATACGGTAATCCGCTGGGGCGGTGACGAGTTCATCCTGCTGTTCCCGCGGACTCAGGGCGATGATGCCAACCGCGTCTTGGAGAAAGTGGTCACGGCAATAAGCAATGCCGATTTCACGATGGATGGAACGGGCCAGCAGGTCACGATTTCCGTTGGCGCATCGTTCTTCCAGCCTGAAGATCTGGACATAACACCAGCCCTGCGCCGTTGCGACACTGCGCTGTACGAGGCGAAAACCACTCGCAACACCTATCATATATTCTCAGGCGAAGATAATTAAGCCGCTAAAGGCAACCGTCGCCATAGAGCATCGCATCACCTGCCCTCGCTTCCTGGCGCCCCCTTCCGTCAGTTATGGCCTCATTCGCACATGGTCCACGCGCGGTTGCGGTCACTGGGTTTCGGGTTTTAACACGCTTTGCTTTACCGTACAGCATAAGTACGCTAGGGAGACACGCCTTTATTCAGCCTGGATGACGCGCGCCGGCCGTCTACCATCAAGTCGCTCGGCGCCCCCGGCGGGGACGAGCGCGAGATAGAGCGGCGCAAGGCGTCCGTGCGCTCGAAGGTCGAGCACCCCTTCCAGGTGATCAAGCAGAGGTTCGGCTGGGTCAAGACGCGCTACCGCGGGGTGAAGAAGAACCTGCACAAGGCGCGGGTCATGGCCTGCCTGTCGAACCTGGCGATGCTCGCGAGCGCGGGGCGCTCGCTCGACCCGCCGCCCCAGCGGCCGGCGTTGGGTGAATACGCCCTAAACCGTCTTAAACCCCAGGTAGGGGGGTACATGGGCGATGGGAATCACGATTAGACGAATTGCTGTGGCCGTTACGACCTAATAAAGACGTGTTTCCTTAGGCCCTTCCCGCCGCGAACGCGCCTCCCAGAGGCCGGCGTCCGCAGGCAAGGGCGCCGGCGAACGGTCCTTGAGAAAGAGAGTCGGCCTAAAAGGGTGCTGTTAGGCCCTTCCCGCCGCGAACCGCCTCCCTCGTTGCTAAAAGCGCCTCCCTCGTCGTGAAGGCGTCCATCTTTCGGATTTCACCCCACCCAGTTCGTTTGCTTGCGCATCTGGGGAATTGTTCGCAAGCAGCAAGCCGGGAATACGCGCAGCCCGACCCGAGGCCCCTGTAATCGCGCGGGTTTCCAACCCATGAATCCATCGAACTGAAAGCACCATGAGAAAGCGAGGCAAGCCGACGGGCGGGGAGATTCGCGAAGCCATCATTCAGCCTGATAAAACAACAAAAACCCATAGTTACTAAAAAAAGTTCTTGACTCGCACCAATCTGCGTTGTATTTTGAACAACTGTGCATTTTTGCGGAAAATCGGGTGTACAAGAAGGAGGACGCAGCTCGTGGACAAGAGCAAGAATACCACTCCCACCAGCACGTACAGAGATCGGAGGTCGTTCGCGAAGATTCCGGACGTCATGGACGTCCCGAACCTTATCGGCATCCAGATCGACAGTTTCCAATGGTTCATAACCGAAGGCCTGGCGCAGGCCTTCCACGACATCAGCCCCATCGAGAATTCCACGAAGGACATGTGCGTGGAATTCGGCAAGCACGAGTTCGGCGACCCGAAGTACACGGTGGACGAGTGCAAGGAGAAGGATGTAAGCTACCAGGCGCCGCTGTTCGTGGAGATTCGCTTCATCAACAAGGCGACGGGCGAGATTAAGGAACAGGAGGTGTTCGTCGGCGACTTCCCGCTGATGACCCCCCGCGGCA
>DMNP01000344.1:11164-11639 GCA_003452695.1 Eggerthellaceae bacterium | reverse complement strand
CCATCAGGTCGAACCAGAGCGGCGTATGTCCGAGCGCCGCCGCTGCCGAAGCCATGGCCATGGCAATGCGGTAGTGTCCGAAACCCATGCGGATGTTGCCGATGACCACGGGCTTTTCAAGGGACGAGAAATCCGCGGCCACCGCATCGGCGCCCTCCGCGGGCCTTAGCCGCAGGCCGTTGAAGCGCTCGCCCACGACGGGCAGCTCTTTCAGCGCAACGTGGCAGGTCTCGCTGCCGTCGCAGCCGAACTTGCGCGCGTATCTCTCTTTCTGCCTGCACGCTTTCGCATAGGTGCGCCCGTCTATCGCGTTTCCGAAAATGCTTGCCGCCCTGTCGTTCATGAAAAGCTCCTCGCTCGTGCTGCCGCAGCGGTTCAACTGCGCCTTACATTATATGCGGCAAAGCGTCGACGCGAACGAAACACACGTTCAGCGGGCAGGACGGCCCAGGGCGTTGGGGGTGGTCCGGCCAGC
>DMNP01000344.1:0-11081 GCA_003452695.1 Eggerthellaceae bacterium | reverse complement strand
CCCTGGGCCGTCCCGTTCGTTCAAGCGAGGGATGCATGGGCCGAAGCGTCTGCTAGACTGCTTGCGAAGAAGATTCGAATCGGCAGAAAGGATGCGGGAACATGGACGATGCGCTGCAGCGGGACATAGATGCGTACCTCGATGAGCACTGGGAAGATGTGGTGGCAGACATCGATTCGCTCGTGCGAGTGGAAAGCGTGGAGGATCTGGATGCCGCGCGCGAAGGCGCCCCGTACGGCCCCGGACCGCGGCAGGCCCTGAGTCGGGCGCTGGAAATTGCCGACCGCATGGGGTTGCAAACGCACGACTGCGAAGGGTACCTGGGCTATGCCGACCTTCCCGGCGAAAGCGAAACGCAAATCGGCATAATCGGCCACGTGGACGTGGTTCCGGCAGGCACGGGCTGGCGTTTCGAGCCCTATGCCGTGTCGCGGCGCGATGGGTATCTGCTCGGACGCGGGGTTGTCGACGACAAGGGCCCGATCATGGTGGCGTTGCATGCGGTGAAGTTCTGGGCCGACCGTGGCCAGGTGCTGCCCTACACCGTGCGCGTGCTGTTCGGCTCGAACGAGGAAACCAACATGAAGGACGTGGGCTATTACCGCGCGCACTACGAAGACCCCGCGTTCCTGTTCACGCCCGACAGCCAGTTTCCCGTGGGATACGGAGAATCGGGCATCTGCAGCGGTTCCCTTGAAAGCCCCTGCTTCGAAGGCGGCGATATCCTTGAATTCTCGGGTGGTCAGGCGGTGAACGCCGTGCCCGCAGCCGCCCAGGCGCTCGTGCGCTGCAACGGCATACCGCAAGCGTCGGAAGGCGTCGTTGTGGAATCGTGCGGCAACGGGCTCTTCCGCGTGCAGGCAGCGGGCGTGGCCGCTCATGCCTCCACACCCGAACTGGGGCGCAACGCCATCGGCGTGCTCGTGGACTACCTGCGCACATGCCAGCTGGGCACGCCCGAAGAGAAGCGTTTCCTAGAACTCATGCATGCGCTCTTCGCGACCGACGATGGGTCGGGCCTAGGCGTTGCCTGCTCCGACGAGCACTTCGGTGCGCTGACGGCCGTCGGCGGCATTGCCGAAATGCGCGACGGGCGCATCGTGCAATCCATCGATTTCCGCTATCCCACCACCATCACGTCTGCTGAAATCGAGCGCCGCGTGAACGAGGCCGCGGCACGGGCGGGTGCGCGCTTCGCGATGGAGCACGACAAGGAACCGTTCCTGATGGACCCGCAATCGCCCGCCGTACGTGCCCTGTTGGACGCCTACAATGCGGCTACGGGCGAGCAACGCGAAGGGGTAACCTCGAAGGGCGGTACCTATGCGCGCATGTTTTCGGTGGGGGTGAGCTTCGGCGTCGAGAAACCCTGGGAAAGCGATCCCGATTGGGTGGGCGGCATGCACGGTCCCGACGAGGGCGTCCGCGAAGACCTGCTGAAGCAAGCCTTCGCCATATATGCGCGCACCATCGGCAACCTGATGCAATTGGATCTGGACGAACTCTGATTCCTCGGCAACTTGCCCTCCTGCGAAAAACGGCATGGGAAGAGCTGTCTTCCATGCCGTTGGCCCGGCTGTGGAAGGTAGCCGCCGTGGACGTTTCGCTCTGTGCGGCCCGGACGGTCGAGCGCGAGGTGCGTGTGAGCCGCTCGAATGGGCGGTGTCCCGATTTTGCCCACGGCTTTCAGCGCTTTCGACTGTCGCTGCGCTGGTATAATCTCGCCTTGCAGGGAGCATAGAAGGGAATCCAATGGAAAAGAAGCTTGCATCCAACGGGGTGCTTTGGAAGTTTGCCGCCGGCCAGCTGGGATGGGCAGCGCTTTCGGGCGTGATATCGAATTGCCTCGTGTACTACTACATGCCGGAAGAATCGCTTATCAACCAAGGCCAGACGCTGTTCATAACGCAATCGGCCGTGTTCTTGGGCTTTCTTACCGTAATAGGCATGATTAC
This sequence comes from Eggerthellaceae bacterium, assembly GCA_003452695.1. Taxonomy (GTDB): domain Bacteria; phylum Actinomycetota; class Coriobacteriia; order Coriobacteriales; family Eggerthellaceae; genus UBA9715. The sequence continues at coordinate 9,126 of DMNP01000344.1, read as the reverse complement.
CGCGCTCGGGCGCGTGTTCGACGCCGTCACCGACCCGTGGATCGCGTCGCTTTCCGATCGCTGCAAGCACAGGTTGGGCCGCCGCATTCCCTTCATGCGCTATGCGGCCGTGCCCTTCGGCGTGGTAACGGTGCTGGTGTTCGTGTCGCCCGTGCCCGATCAAAGCCCGGTGAACGCCGTGTTCCTCGGCGTGATGATGCTGCTGTTCTACCTGTGCATGACCTGCTACTGCACGCCGTACAATGCGCTCATTCCCGAACTGGGGCGCACCCAGCGGTTGCGCATAAACGTTTCCACCTATATTTCGGCAACGTACTTCATCGGCACGGCGCTCGCCTACACCGTGCCGACTATCGCCAGCATGCTGTTTCCCACATTTGGCGTGCCGGGTGGCTATCGCGTGGCCATCGCGGGTCTGGCGGCCATCGCGGTCGTGTGCATGCTTGTTCCGGCCCTTGGCATAAACGAGCACGACTATGCCGATACCACGCCTTCGCAATCGCCCGCTTTCAGCAGCCTGGCCAAGACGCTGAAGAACCGCGAGTTCCAGAAATTCGTGGGTTCGGACATACTGTACTGGATTGCGTTCACCATGTTCCAGACGGGCCTGCTGTTCTACGTGACCGAGCTTATGGGGCTGGGCGTGGAATGGAGCACCATCTTGCTCGTGCTGATGATGGTCGCCGCCTTCGTGCTGTACATCCCCGTGAATTTCCTGGCCAAACGATTGGGAAAGAAGAAGCTGATCGTGTTCGCGTTTGCGTTCTTCGCGGCGACGTTTGGCATTACGGCGCTCTCGGGCGTTCTCGGCGTGCCCAAAGTGGCCTGGGGTGTGCTCATTGCCATTCTGGCATCCATACCGCTTGCCGTTCTGGGCGTCTTGCCGCAGGCCGTGGTGGCCGACATCGCCGACGTGGATGCGCGCGACACCGGCGAGGCACGCCAGGGCATGTTCTATGCTGCGCGCACGTTTGCGATGAAGCTCGGGCAGGCAATCTCCATGCTGGTGTTCACGGGAATTATCGCCATGGACATCGGCGATATGAAGTATCGCATAACTGCCGTGGTGGCGTGCGTTTTCTGCTTGCTCGGGATGTTCGTGTTCTTGCGCTACCGCGAACGCGACGTGTTGGCGCGCATAGAGCCGGTCGGACAAGGCGTCGCGGCAGAGGAGGCGTGAGGTGGGTGCTGAAAGCGCTGGGCGGAACGCATCGCCCGGTTCTCGCGCGTCGATGGAGCCCGCCGGGTTTGCAATCGGCTACATCAGCATGGAATCGGGGGATATTCGCCATGTTTCCGGCGATGTTCCCGCGCAGCTGGTCAACGATGATGTGAGCGTGCAGCTGGCCTTCGATGGGCAGGTAATCCAGGTGGCGGTCGAACCGCTGCGCCCCGTCTTGCTGGAAAGTGCGCAGGTGCAATTGCGCCATGCCTTCGCAACCAACGAGTCGGTGCTGCTGAACGGATACCAGTCGTGGACCGACACTGCAGAGCGGTCGGCGTGGTCGAGCATGAGGGGCCTGAGGGGCGTTCCGAAACGGTTGGTCGAACGCTATTCGTTCGATGCGATAGGCGATTACGGCATCGTGGCCTATGAGGGGCGACGCGGCTTGCAACATGGGTTCACCTATGCCACGTTCAGGCGCGGCCAGGGCATGGTGCTGGTCGGTTCGATGGACGAGAGCCAGGGATTCACGGTTATCCGCACCGATGCCGGCCGCGGGCAGGTGCTGGTCGAGCCGGAGTGCCCGTTGCGCGTGCTGGATGCAGGCGAACGGGCGATTCTCGGGCGCATAGCAGTCGTGCGCGGCACGGTGGACGAATGCTACGACCGTTGGTTTCAGCTTTCGGGCGTGAAGGCGCGTCCCATACGGCCCCTGTTGGGATACACCAGCTGGTATCGCCATTACGGCGACATCGACGCGCGCAAGCTCGAGCACGACCTGCGGGGTTTTTCGCAGGCGATGGCCGATATGAACCTGTTGCCGAAGCAGGGGGAGCTGGACGAAGGCGAGCCCGGGTCCAAGTGCCAGGATGGGGCTTTGCCCGGCGCGAGCGCTGCAGTTTCCGGCTCCGCGCGAAGCAAGCCGCCAGCACCGCAGCTGCTCTTTCAGATAGACGATGGCTACTGCAAGGTGGGCGATTGGCTGGACGTGGACGAGGAGAAGTTTCCCGACGGGCTGGCTTCGCTGGCCGCGGCGGCGCGCGAGCGCGGTATCCTTCCGGGTTTGTGGATAGCCCCGTTCGTGTGCGAGCGGGAATCGCGTGTGTTCTCCGAGCGTCCCGAATGGCTGCTGCGCGATGCGTCGGGAAACCCCGTGCCGACGGGCAGCCATTGGTCGGGCGGGTTCGCGCTGGACACGCGCAACACCGAAGTGCGCAGCTATGTGCTGGACGTGCTTCGGACGATTGTGCGGGAATGGGGCTTTGGCTTGCTGAAGGCGGACTTCCTGTACGCCGCATGCCTTATGCCCCACGACAGGCAGAACCGCGGCCAGCTTATGGCCGATGCAATCGACCTGCTGCGCACGGGCGCGGGGGAAGACGTTTTGCTGCTGGGTTGCGGCGTGCCGCTCGGCAGCGCCTTTGGGCGCGTTGACTATTGCCGGATTGGCTGCGATGTGGGCTTGGATTGGGACGACGCCCCCCACATGCGCCTGTTGCACCGCGAGCGCGTTTCCACGAAGAACTCGCTTGGCAACACCCGTGCCCGCCAGCCGTTGGATGGCCGCGCATTTGGCAACGACCCCGACGTGTTCTTCCTGCGAGACGACGTGAAGCTGACCGATGCCCAGCGCGACGATCTGCTGTTCGCGGATGCCGCATCGGGAAGCGTGTTGCTTACCTCGGACGACATGGCGGCATGGGACGAGCGGAAGCGTTCGCGCTACCAAGCCGCCGTGCGCGTGTTCCTGCAATGACAACGGGAGGCTGGTTGACATGAGGGCCGTTCGTGCATATGCGCCGGGGCGCACCGAGCTGGCGGGAAACCATACCGACCACCAGGGAGGCCGCGTTATAGCGGGTGCCGTGTCGTGCGGCATTCAGATGGCCGTTTCCGAAAATGGCCTGGACTGCGCGCGCATTGCGAGTGCCGGCTTCGCTTCGTTCGAGGTGGATTTGCGCTCTGATGTCCCGCGCGAATCCGAGCGCTTGTCCACCGCAGCCCTCGTGCGCGGCGTGGTGGCGGGGCTGCGGGCGCACGGCGTGCGCGTGGGCGGTTTCGACGTGACTGCGACGAGCACGATACCGTCGGGCGGCGGCCTCTCGTCGTCTGCGGCGTTCGAGCTGGCCCTGGGCACCGCGTTGGTCGAGTTGTTCGGGGCGGGCTGCCTGGACGCTGCGGACCATGCGGATGCGCGTGCGATTGCCCTTGCCCGCATCGGTCAAGCTGCCGAGCGCGACTATTTCGGCAAGCCGTGCGGGCTGATGGACCAGCTGGCCGTGGCGCTGGGCGGCATGGTCGGCATAGATTTCGCAGATGAAGACCATCCGGGCATACAGCGCCTGAACTTCGACTTCGCGCAACAGGGATACGCCCTGTGCCTGGTGGACACGCATTGCGACCACAGCCGCTACACGCATGAATACGCGCAGGTGGCCGACGACATGCGAGCGGTTGCGCGGCACATGGGGGCAAGTCGCCTGGCGCAAGTCGAAGAATCTGCGTTCATGAACCGCTTCGAAGAGGTGCGCGCGCAGCTCGGAGACCTTGCCGCGTTGCGAGGATTGCACTACTACAACGAGATGCGCCTGGTGGCAGAGCGTGCCCGTGCGCTGCGCGCGGGCGATGTCGACGCCTTCCTGCGGGCCACGCGCGCCTCGGGGTCGTCTTCGGCGCAATACCTGCAGAACGTGGCCACCGCCGACCGCACCGGCCAGCCTGCCATGGTGGCGCTCGCGTTGGCCGATTGGCAGCTTCAAGGCGGAGGGGCCGTGCGCATTCACGGCGGCGGCTTCGGGGGCACGATTCAGGCGTTCGTGCCGCTGGATCGGGTTGATGCCTTCACGTGCGCCATGGACGAGCATCTGGGCCAAGGCTCGTGTCGCGTATATGAAGTGGGCGGCAAGGGAGCGCATGCGGTCTTCGGGGGGTAGGATGCGCCTGCGCGGCTTCGGCTTCGGCAGGAGCCTCGCGGGCATCGCGCGCCACGGCCCCCAGCGGGCGGGCGGCGAGAGGGGTGAGGGCGATTCTGCAGGCACTGTTCCTGATAAATACTAAGGCAAAGCCGAAGCCAAGCCCGAATCCCCTCTCGCCGCCCGCCCGCTGGGGGCCGTGGCGCGCGATGCCCGCGAGGCATGCCGCCATAACCAGGCGTGAGGACCAAGGTCGGTCGGGGGCCGGCAGATAGGAGCAGATTGATATGCAACCTTTCGATACCGGGGAATTCTACCGTGCCAGCTGCGAGCGGCGCTTCGTGAAGGTGGACGACATAGCGCGCAACATCGCGTGGACAACGCCGACCGAATGGGGCGATTTGCAGATTACCATCAACCTGTCCAAGCCCGAGAAGGACCCGCGTGCCATTGCCGCGGCGGCATCGGGCGCGGCATCGGGGCAGGCCGACTACGTCGACCCTGCAACCGGTTTCACGCGCCCTTGCCCGTTGTGCGTTACCCAAGCCGACTTGGACTGCGGGTATGCGCGCGAGCTTTCCCTCGGCGGCGAGCGCTGGGGCATGTGGTACAGTCCCTATGCGTACTACACCGAGCACTGCATTGCCATGAGCTGGCAGCATCGCCCCATGCACGTCGACCGGCCGGCGTTTGAATGCCTGTTCGATTTCGTGGACCAGTTCCCGCACTACTTCATCGGAAGCAATGCCGATTTGCCCATCGTGGGCGGCTCCATTTTAGGCCACGACCACTTCCAGGGTGGGCGCCACACGTTTCCCATGAATGAAGCCCCGATTTCCGAACGATTCGAAATGACGGGATTTTCCGACGTGCAGGCCGGCATCGTGAAATGGCCGCTGAGCGTCGTGCGCCTTGTCGGTTCGCAGCGTGGCCCCATCGTGCGGGCCGCCTGTGCCATTTTGCAGGCGTGGCGCGGCTACAGCGACGAGAGTGCGGGCATTGCGGCGTTCACCGACGGTGTGCTGCACAACACGATAACCCCCATCCTGAGCAAACGGGACGGGGCCTATGTTCTGGACCTCGCGCTGCGCTGCAACATAACCAGCGCACAGCATCCGCTTGGTGTGTTTCATCCTCATGAGGAGCTCCATCATATAAAGAAGGAAAACATCGGGTTGATAGAGGTAATGGGGCTGGCCATATTGCCGCCGCGCGTGCAGCAGGTCATGGCCGACCGAGGGCTTACGCGCGACGATGTCGGCCACGCCTTCGCCCAGGTGCTCGAACATGCCGGCGTTTTCAAATGGGACCCGTCTGGGCGCCAGGCCTTCCATCGGTTCCTTTCGTCGCTTGGTTAAGGCGCTGCGGGGTGGGGCTCCGCTCGTCTGCGCCGCAGAGAACGAGAAGAGGGCCGCAACGGCCCTCTTCTCGCGTGTTTCTGTGAAACGTGCTTGCGTGCTATTCGGCAGGAGCGGCCTGTTCGGCGGCTTGCTCTCCTTCTGCGGGAGCGGCTGCTTCGCCGGAGGCGGCTGCCTCGGCAGAGGCTGCTGATTCGGATGCCGCGGAAGAGGATTCCGAAGTGGACTCCGAGCTGCCGGCCTTGATGACCGTTATCTTGTCCAGGTCGAGCGGCGCGCCCAGCCATTTCGATTCGATGATGTCCATTACACCCTTGTTGGCCAGTTCGTTCACGGCGCTGGCCACGGCGCTTTGCAGTTCGGTGTTGGACTTGCTGACCGCTGCGCAGTAGCCGGTCGGGTCTTGCAGCAGCGCGACTATCTTGTCGTCGTATTCGCTGGTCTTGGCGGCATAGGTGCCGACGATGGCGTCTGATGCCGCATAGCGTGCGGCGCCGCTGTTCAAGGCTGCAAACGTTGCCTTGGGATCGTCTTGCTGCACGAGCGATCCATCGCCGAACAGCGTGGTCACTTGCCACGAGCTCTTCGAAGAGGCCTGTGCGGCAATCTTCGGGTTGGAGTCGGTCGTCGGAACGGCCGACTCGGCAGCAGTGCCGAACAGCGCAACGCCCGTTGCAAGATACGGTTCGGACTTCCAGAAATCGGCGTCCTCTGCATCGGATACCAGCACGCCGAGCACGACATCTACCTGGCCGTCGCTCAGGGCCGATTCGGGATTGTTGCCCACGTCCACGACATCCACCTTCAGGCCCATCTGGTCGGCCATGTAGGCCGCGACGTCCACGTCGATGCCGACGATGCGCGAATCGGATTGCGTCTGGCCTGCCAGGGGGGCGGCGGACGTGTTCACGCCCACGCGCAACGTGCCCGATTTGCCGAGTGCGGAATCCGTTACCGTTTGGTCCTTGGCGGCAGGGGAGTAGCTTTCGGAATTGCATCCGGCCAGCATCAGGGTTGCGCATGCCAGGATCGTGCAGACCAGTGCGATGACCCTCCAACGTTTCATCCTAGTTTCCTCCATTCGTTGCGTGCGCATCGGCAAGCTGCCGCGCGCCGGGCGGGTTGGTGTCGCCCACTTCGTTTCTTTCGGCTGACCTAGTCTTCGCCCCCACACTCGCGCATTGGGGCTGAGCTATTCACCATCACCCTCTCGCCCGGTGCAACCCCGCGTCGCACATCAACGGGCGATGCGACTTACTCCTAGAACGCGCCGTGCTCGCCGACAGGCTTTCACCTGCCGGTTTACGTGGGTCCTTTCGACCGCATCTGCCATGGACTAGGGACGCCGGGCGCCCCGCAACTACAGACCCGAAAGAAACGAAACGATTATAGCCCATTTACCGAATGCCGTGTCCATCTGCACTGCAGCATCAGAATTACGCACCCAGCGGGTTGCGGTTCACCCCGGTGCGGCTCGGCGGGCGGTCGAGCAAGGGGTCGTGTGACTGTTACAAGTGCCTCACCTCCGTTTTGCAGTTCCTGCGAAGGAGCAGGTTGGATGCATGCGCTATGCTAAAATGTGCGGTTGGTAATCATCGAAATGTCGGGTGCAGGGCCTGCGGGTCTTTTGCCCATGCGTGAAAGGACCTTTATGTCAGGGCATTCAAAGTGGGCGACCACGAAACATCGCAAGGCGGCGCAGGATTCGAAGCGGTCTGCGCTGTTCTCCAAGCTGTCGCGCAACATCACCGTTGCTGCCAAGGAGGGTGGAGACCCCAACCCCGAGAACAACGCTTCGCTTGCGGCCGCCATCGAGAAAGCCAAGGGCTATTCGCTTCCCAAGGACAAGATTAAGACCGCCATCGACAAGGCCTTTGGTTCTGGCAAGGACGCCGCCAACTACGAGACGGTAACCTACGAGGGCTACGGCCCGGCAGGCATCGGCGTGTACTGTGAGGCCCTTACCGACAACCGCAACCGCACCGCAGCCGATGTGCGCGCAGCTTTCAACCACCACGGTGGAAACCTGGCCACGTCTGGTGCCGTGGCGTTCCAGTTCGACCGCAAGGGCCAGATCATGATTCCGAAGATCATCGAAGGCGACGGCAAGAAGGTGGCGGACCGCCCGAACGGAGCCGCCGGCGATGCCGATGAGTTCGAGATGATGCTGCTCGAAGTCGGAGCCGACGACTACGAGGACGCCGACGAGGAATGGATCGTCTACACCGGCCCGACGGACCTGATGGCCGTGAAGAAGGCGATCGAGGAAGCGGGCGTGGAGACGAAGGGCGCCGAGCTTACGATGGTGCCGTCGAACCCGGCCGAGGTCTCGGCCGTGGACGCCAAGAAGGTAATGCGTCTGATCGACCGGCTGGAAGAATTGGAAGACCTGCAGAACGTGTATCACACCATGGACATAACCGACGAGATTGCGGCGGCGTTGGAAGAGGAATAGCGCCACGCGAAGCCGGCGAATGGTTGTCGGCGCAGCAGGCTAGGGTCTGGCCAGCGGGCGAGGCCGGTGGTTCATGAATGCTTTTGGGTGGGGTAACCTGGTTACCCCACCCATTTGTATATCGGCCATTCGTGGTTTCGGCCTACAATGGGCACATCGATGGAATCGGCGCGCAATGCGCCACGCCCGAAAGGAGCACACGATGGACGACCATCTGCAACGCGCGCTGGAAGGCGGGGAATATCTGCTGTTCGACGGGGCAATGGGAACTATGCTGCAGAAAACCGGCCTGGCTGCCGGTGAATTGCCCGAGTTGCTGTGCCTGACCAATCCGGCCGAGATTACGGCCATACATCGCGCCTACGTTGAAGCGGGAAGCCAGGTGCTTACCACGAACACGTTTGGCGCGAACGCGGCGAACCTGGGCGGTGCCGCTTCGGTCGAAGAGGTGTTCGCGGCTGCGGTGCAGTGCGCACGCGATGCGCGAGGCCGCTACGTCGCCGCCGACATCGGGCCGACGGGCCAGCTGATGTCCCCTTTGGGCGATCTGGGGTTTTCCGAGGCGTACGAGTTGTTTTCCGAGCAGGTGCGTGCGGCCGAACGCGCCGGTGCAGACCTGCTTATCATCGAGACCATGGCCGACTTGCTGGAAGCCGCCGCGGCCGTGTTGGCTGCGAAGGAGTCGTGCACGCTGCCGGTGTTCGCCACCATGACCTTCACCGCAGGCGGGCGCACGTTCCTGGGAACGGGGCCGGCGGACGCTGCGCTTGCCCTTTCGCTGTTGGGCGCGGACGCCGTGGGCGTGAACTGCTCGGCTGGACCAGACGACCTTCAGCCGGTGGTGCGCGAGATGCTGGGCCTGGCGCCCTGCCCTGTAATCGTTCAGGCGAACGCCGGGCTTCCCCAGGTTGTGGGCGGGAAGACGAGCTACGACTTGGCGCCTTCGGACTATGCGCGCTCCGTGTTGGAAATGGTGCAGGCGGGTGCTTCGATCGTCGGTGGATGCTGCGGCACCGACCCCGACTACATTCGAGCGGTCGCACGCCTGATGGAAGGACGCCGCCCCCCGGTGCGCGAGGTGAACCGCGACCAGCTCGTCCCGGCGGCCCAGGCAGCTGGCCAAGGAGAAGGGCGCGATGCGGAGCTGATAGCGGCCATCGCGGCCGCCTCCGATCGCGCACATCTGGTGCAGTCGCTTGCCGAGGAATACGACATCTGACAAAGCGGGGCGGTGCG
>DMNP01000318.1:6705-11606 GCA_003452695.1 Eggerthellaceae bacterium | reverse complement strand
CTTTCCAACATGCTCGTCGACAACTGCGCCATGCAGCTCGTCGCGAATCCTGCCCAGTTCGATGTCCTCGTGACCGAGAATACGTTCGGCGACATCCTCTCCGACGAGGCGTCGATGCTCACGGGCTCTCTTGGCATGCTTGCCTCCGCCTCTCTGGGCTCCGGCACGGCACTCTACGAGCCGAGCCATGGGTCTGCTCCTGACATTGCGGGCAAGGGCATCGCAAACCCGATCGCACAGATGCTCTCGGTCGAGCTGATGCTTCGCTATAGCTTCCAGATGGACCACGCGGCGGATGCCGTGAAGGCAGCCGTCGAGGACGTGCTCGATGAAGGCTGGAGGACGCCTGACCTTGCAGACGAGACGACGCCTGAAGACAGGAAGCTCGGCACGCGCGACATGGGCACGAAGGTCATCGAGGCCTTCAAGCGCGAGATTGCCTAGCGCACCAGCATAGAAGCATGACCATCAAGGCACCTGTCCGGAAAGCCGGGCAGGCGCCTTTTCCATGCAGGACCTATGCGTTCTGCTGCAGAACAGCCATCTGCCCTGCAATATGCTTCATTCACCGCAAATCGCAAGTCTCCTATGCTTCCGGCTGCTATGCTCAAGCTTCAGGCATGGCAGGCCGGCGAGGGGAAGCGCCGGCGTGCAGGCTCATGGCACAGGGGGCGGTACGGAAAGCCGTCTTCCGGGGAAGGAGCTGCCGAGCGTGCCTCTGCCGTGCGGAAAGCACGAGGAGAGGAAATTGAATGGCTAGATTGCATGTGGTCGAGCGCAGCGAGGCCCAGGCAGTCATGGATGGACTGCATGAAGCGGTAGAGAAGCGGCTCTCGGTGAGCTCTCTTGCTCCATGTCCGGTCGAATTCACGGCTGCCTTCGTCGGCATGTGCGCAACGCAGAGCTGCGGAAAATGCACGCCCTGCCGTGTAGGCCTGGGCGTCCTGAAGGAGCTCATGGACCAGGTCCTCGAAGGCAAGGCAGATGAGCATACGCTCGAGCTCATCGAGAAGACGGCGCGTACGATATATCTGTCGAGCGACTGCGCGATCGGATATGAAGCGGGAAGCATGGCGCTGACAGCGATCCGGGGCTTCCGCGACGATTTCGAGCACCATATCAAGTACCACGCCTGCGGCTTCAAGCAGTCGGAGCTTGTCCCCTGCGTCTCGGGCTGCCCGGCAGGAGTCGATATCCCGGGCTATATCGCGCTCGTCGAGGCAGGACGCTACACGGATGCCGTCAAGCTCATCAGGAAGGACAATCCGCTTCCTGTCGTCTGCGGCCTTGTCTGCGAGCATCCCTGTGAGATGCACTGCCGCCGCGGCATGGTGGACGATCCGATGAACATCCGCGGCCTCAAGCGCTTCGCGACAGAGCACATGGAGGCAGACTACAAGCCGAAGAAGGCTCCATCCACGGGCAAGCGCATTGCTATCATCGGTGGCGGTCCGGCAGGACTTTCCTGTGCCTACTATCTTGCCTGCATGGGGCATGAGCCCACGATCTTCGAGGCAAGGCATCACCTGGGTGGCATGCTCCGTTACGGCATCCCCAACTATCGTCTCCCGAGGAAGCGCCTCGACGAGGAGATCCAGTGGCTCCTTGACTGCGGCATAAACGTAGAGCTCGATACGCCTGTCACCGAGAACCTGCCTGAGATCAGGAAAGAGTATGACGCGGTCTATCTGGCAATCGGCGCCCATGCGGACCGGAAGCTCGGCCTTCCGGGCGAGGATGCAGAAGGCGTCGAGTCTGCCGTCAAGATGCTGCGTGCCATCGGCGACGAGGAGATCCCCGACTTCACAGGCGAGCGCATCTGTGTCATCGGCGGCGGCAACGTGGCAATGGATGTCGCCCGCTCAGCCGTAAGGTGCCATGCAAAGAAGGTCACGATCGTCTACAGGCGCCGCGTCGCGGACATGACGGCACAGGATGAAGAGATTGCAGGAGCGAGGGCCGAAGGCTGCGAGCTCCTGGAGCTCCATGCCCCGCTTGCGATCGAGGCTGAAGGCGGCCATGTCACGGGACTCCGTGTCCAGAAGCAGATCATCGGCGGCCCCAAGAACGGGCGTCCGGCACCGCGTGCTGCAGAGGCTCCCGAGGAGGTCATTCCCTGCGAGCGCGTGCTTGTGGCAATCGGCCAGGCCATAGAGTCCAGGCCCTTCGAAGAACTGGGCATGAAATGCAATCGCGGCCGCATCGTGACCGATACAGATGGTGCCGTGCCAGGCTTTGACGGCGTGTTCTCGGGCGGCGACTGCCAGAGCGGCCCTGCCACGGTGATCCGTGCCATCAATGCCGGCAAGGTCGCAGCAGCAAACATCGACCACTACCTCGGCTTCGACCACCAGATCGTGGCAGATGTCGAGATACCGACGGTCCAGTTCAAGGGCAAGAACATGTGCGCCCGCTGCGAGATGACATCACGTGAGGCGTCGGAGCGCGTCGGCGATTTCGATATCGTCGAGCACGGCCTCACGCCTGAAGAGGCGCATCAGGAGGCATCGAGGTGTCTGAGGTGCGACCACTTCGGCTATGGCGCATTCCGCGGAGGGAGGATCATGCAATGGTAGACGTGACCGTCGATGGGGTGCGTGTCCAGGTGGACGACCACGCCACCATACTCGAGGCAGCAGAAGCTGCAGGCGTCCATATTCCGACGCTCTGCTATCTCAAGGATCTGAACGAGATCGGTGCCTGCCGTGTCTGCGTCGTCGAGATCGAAGGGACCGACCAGCTCGTCGCTTCCTGCAACAACTATGTCCTGGACGGCATGAAGGTCTTCACGAACAGCCCGAAGGTCAGGAAGGCCAGAAAGACGAACGTCGAGTTTTTGCTCTCGCAGCATGACTCGGAGTGCACGAGCTGCGTGAGGAGCGGCAACTGCTCGCTCCAGAGCCTTGCAAACGACCTCGATATCTTCGAGCTGCCCTATGAAAAGCAGCTGCCGCATATGCCGTGGGACAAGACGTTCCCTCTGATCCGCAACAACGACAAGTGCATCAACTGCCTCAGGTGCATTCAGATATGCAGCAAGGTGCAGGCATCGGATGTGTGGGACCTCACGAACAGAGGCGCCCACACCGCCGTGAATGTCCAAGCAGGCCGCCCGATCGCGGAGGCTCCCTGCACGCTCTGCGGCCAGTGCATCACGCACTGCCCGACCGGCGCGCTTTCCGCGCGCCAGGACATAGACCCGGTCATGGACGCGCTGGCCGATCCGGACGTGTTCACCGTCGTTCAGGTTGCTCCCGCCGTGCGCGCCGCCTGGGGCGAAGGCGTCGGCCTTGAACGCGACGAGGCCACGCCGGGCCGCATGGCATCTGCGCTGCGCAGCCTGGGTTTCGACCGCGTGTTCGACACCGATTTCGCCGCCGACCTTACCATTATGGAAGAGGGCAGCGAATTCGTGGAGTTCATGGGCTCCGACAAGCCGCGCCCGATGTTCACGAGCTGTTGCCCGGGCTGGGTGCGCTTCGTGAAGCTGCACTACCCGCAGTTCGTCGACCAGCTGTCGTCGGCCAAGTCTCCGCACCAGATGATGGGTGCCGTGGTGAAGAACACGATGCGCGAGCAGGCCGAGGAAGCAGGCAAGCGCCTGTTCGTGGTGTCGGTCATGCCGTGCGTCGCCAAGAAATACGAATGCGGCGTGCCGCAGCTGGCCACCGAAGCGGGCCCCGACGTGGACGCCGTGCTCACCGTGCGCGAGTTCGACCGCATGCTTCGCATGTACCGCGTGAACTGCGCCGCCCTGCCCGAGACCGAGTTCGACAACCCGCTGGGGCTTTCCACGGGCGCGGGCACGATCTTCGGCCGCACCGGTGGCGTGATGGAAGCGGCGCTGCGTTCGGCCGTGTATCTGATTACAGGCGAAAACCCGGACTTCTCCACGTGCGACACGACCGCTTCGACGCCCGACAAGCCATGGGTGTCCAAGGAGCTAGACGTGGCCGGCACGCCGGTGCGCATTGCCGTGGCCAGCGGTTTGGGCAACACGGCCAAGCTGCTCGATGCCATCGAGGCCGGCGAAGTGGAATTCGATTTCGTCGAGATAATGGCGTGCCCCGGCGGCTGCGTGGGCGGCGGCGGCCAGCCCATCGCCTTCAACCAGGAGCTCGCGCTGGAGCGCGCTGCCAACCTGAACACGCTGGATGCGAACGACACGCTGCGCTATTCGCACGAGAATCCCGATATCCAAAAGCTGTATGCCGATTGGGTCGGCAAGCCGCTGAGCCATACGGCCCACGAGTGGCTGCACACCGATCAGCAGGCCTGGGATATCTAACGTATTAAACAAGGGGCGTGCCAAGCCGCCGGCATGGCACGCCCCGAAACGCTTACGAGCAGGAGGGAATAATGCAAGGCATTACTGCTGAAGACATAGCGGCTACCAAGCCGGATTGCCGAGGGGCCGCGGCCCTGTTCGGACAAGCCGTAAACGTGGCCATTGGCAAGACGAAGCTGACGACGGGGCGCGCGTTTGCGCTGTCCGTCCTCGCGGGCATGATGATCGGCATGGGCGCATGCTTCATGTTGCTCGTGAAGGGGGACACGACGCTGCCCTTCGCCGCATCGCAGATTCTCGGGGGCCTGTGCTTTGCGCTGGGCCTGCTGTGCGTCATCGTGGCCGGCGCCGAGCTGTTCACGGGCAACTGCCTTATGGTGTGTGCGGCTTCCGAACAGAAGATTAGCTGGGCGGCTGTGCTGAAGAACTGGGTCGTCGTCTACGTGGGCAACCTCATCGGTTCTCTGCTGCTCGTCGCCATCATGCTCGGCGCGAACTATGCGGGCATGAACAGCGGTGCCGTGGGCAACGCGATGATAAACGTGGCCAATTCGAAGATAGCGCTCGGCCCGGATGTCATCTTCTTCCGCGGCATCATGTGCAACTGGCTCGT
>DMNP01000318.1:0-6587 GCA_003452695.1 Eggerthellaceae bacterium | reverse complement strand
TTCACGACCATCTTCCCGGTCATGGCCTTCGTCGCCTGCGGTTTCGAGCACTGCGTTGCAAACATGTTCTTCCTGCCCATGGGCATTGCCGCCTTCAACACCTACGGTTATGTGGGCGACATCGACCCGGCCAAGCTCGAGGCGCTCAGCCAGACCCTTACGGTCGGGGGCGCTTGCTACAACATCGGCCTGGCAACGCTCGGCAACATCGTCGGCGGTGCGCTGCTCGTCGGCATGATGTACTGGCTTGCCTACCACAAGAAGAAGGAAGCCTAGTCTTCTCGAAAGGCATTTGCCGAACAGCGATGCAAAGGGCCGGCAGAACGCTCTGCCGGCCCTTCTATTTTCCACGCGAGTGTGTCAGGGGGACGTTTCTCTTGACACACGCTCTGGGCAACGAGAGAGGGCCTGTCCTCAGACGTGCGTGTGTCAAGAGAAACGTCCCCCTGACACACTCAAGGGTTCCCGTTTCTTAACTGAATGACATTGGAAACGTCCCCCTGACACACGCACGCACCTGACGTGGGTACTACCGGCGCAGGAGAAAGGAAAGGCGCAGGTAGGAGCGTTCGCAGGGGTCGGACAGATCGATGTTCGCGATTTCCTGGATGCGCCGCACGCGGTAGACGAGCGAATTGCGGTGCAGGAACAGGAGCCTTCCGCATTTCTGGGCGTTGCAGTCGTTGTCCAGGTACACCTTCAACGTGTGCAGCAGGTCGGATCGGTTGTGCCGGTCGTAGCGTTCGAGCATCGCGATGCCCGGATGAAGCAAGCCGGACGTGTCCATCAATCCGCCCAGCTGGTCTACGAGGAAATCGAGCGCATAGTCCTTGGCGTTCACGAACGTTTTCGAATCGCAGAGCGTGAATGCGAAGGCAATAAGCTCGCGTTGCTGGGCGATCGCCGACGTGCTTTCGAAGGGCAGCGATTGCACGACCACAATCGTGCGGTGCTTGTTCGCCGCCTTCAGCGCTTCTACCACCGCCGCAGTGCTCTCGTAGGCAACGAGCAGGTACAGCGTGGAATCGTCGCAGGCGTGCGCCATATGCCATGGCTCGCCGTGCTCGTCGAATTCTCTCGGAATCTCTACGCATCCGGGGCTTCGATGCCCGCTTTGGTTTCGCACTCCCAGAAGTCCCCAGGGGCGGGGAATAGCGCCATCGAAGGCTTCTTCGAAGCCTTCGCCGTTCGCTGAGTCCGATATGAAACGATTTAAAGCATCCGAGATTCTCGGGTAGATTTCGGAGCTGTTCCGGGATGCGGACCCGTTCCCGTCCGGCATCCCTTCACCGTGGTTGCTCACAATTCTCCCTCTCACGCAACCCCTGCATGCGCGGCTTCCGCTCACCGACTGCACGGGGCGATAAAATTTTTTTATAACACGACTTAAATCATTATAAGTTTACCGCTTTTATGCTGATTAATCTGGTCTCATTCATGGTCGATTTAAACAAAAAGGCGCTGCTACACCCCCGAGGGGTTCATGTGATTCCCCTAAGCCGTAAAACAAGGGGCTATAATCTCTGTCGTCGTTTTCGGGCAACGAAACGTGCAACGGGGGGAAGGCATGAAAAACATAAGGTGTCGTGCAGTGGCAGCGCTCGCCGCGCTGGCGTTGGTCGCATTCGTCGGCTGCTCTTCGGGAACCGCCGCATCGCAGGCTTCGACCGCAAGCGCCAGCAGTGCCAGCTCCGCATCTGCTGCCAGCGCGACGGCGGCCGCAGGTTCCCAAAGCGCGGCGGCTTCGTCCGTGGGAACGGCAGGCGAAGCGTCCGAGCTGCAGCCGGGCGTGTACACGGTGCGCTTCGAAACCGACAGCACCATGTTCCACGTGAACGAGGCCGACGAGGGCAAGGCGCGGCTTACCGTCGCAAACGACGGCATGCGCGTGTACTTCAGGCTGGAATCCAAGAAGATAGTGAACGTCTACCCGGGCACGGCCGAGCAGGCCAGGGCCGACGAGAGCGGCGTTGTCCAACCAATTACCGATACGGTTACCTACAGCGATGGAACACAGAAGGAGGTGTATGCATTCGAAGTGCCAGTGCCGGCGCTCGACCAGGAATTCGATGTGGCAATTCTCGGCGAGAAGGGCACCTGGTACGATCACATGGTATCCGTGTCTCATCCCATTCAAGACGAGAACCGATGAAAGAACAAAGGAAAGAACCGAGGGAAGGAAAACGATGAAATTTGCTAAACCGGTAGCCGCGATTGCCATCGCGGCATGCCTGTCGGTCGCATGCGTAGGCTGCGGCTCGTCGGGTAGCTCTTCTGCAGCCAGCGCAAGCGGCTCTGCTGCAAGCGCTTCTGCCTCTGCAAGCGCTTCTGCCTCTGCAAGTGCCGCGGCGTCGTCCGCGTCCGCTTCCGCCTCTTCCGAGGCAGCCTCGTCGTCTGCGAGTGCCGCATCGGCCGACAAGGCCGCTGCCGACGAGGTGGCCGCGCTCATCGACAAGATCTACGTGCAGGAGCGCACCGCCACGACCGACGCCGACTGCCAGGCCGCGAAGGCTGCGTGGGATGCCCTGACGCCCGCCCAGCAGGAACTCGTCGAAGGCGAGTTCGCCGATCCCGACTACTTCGGCCGCGACACGGGCGATGCGAAGCTGGACGACCCGCTGAACGCCGACAACATCGGCGAGAACGAGATCCTGGTGGTCAGCTTCGGCACCTCGTTCAACGACAGCCGCGTGGCCGACATCGGATCCATCGAGAAGGCAATCGCCGCCGCGTTCCCCGACTGGTCCGTGCGCCGCGCCTTCACCGCGCAGATCATCATCAATCACATCCAGGCCCGCGATGACGAGAAGATCGACAACGTGGAGCAGGCCATGGAGCGCGCGGTTGCCAACGGCGTGAAGAACCTGGTCGTGCAGCCGACGCATCTGATGCGCGGCGCCGAGTACGACGAGCTGGTGAAGGTTGTCGAGTCCTACAAGGGCAAGATCGCCAACATCGAAGTTGCTTCTCCGCTGCTCGGCGAAGTGGGTGAAGACGCCAGCGTCGTGAACCCCGACAAAGAGATGGTGGCCAAGGCCGTTACCGCCGAGGCCGTGAAGACCGCCGGTTTCGCTAGCCGTGAGGAAGCCGAAGCCGCCGGCACCGCGTTCGTGTTCGTCGGCCATGGCACGTCGCACAAGGCTGCCGTGACCTACGAGCAGATGCAGGCTCAGATGGATCAGCTCGGCTACAAGAACGTGTTCGTCGGCACCGTCGAGGGCGAGCCCGAGAGCACCGCGTGCGAGGCCGTCATCGAGAAGGCCAAGGCCGCCGGCTACAAGAACATCGTGCTGCGCCCGCTGATGGTCGTCGCAGGCGACCATGCCAACAACGACATGGCCGACGATGAGGATCCGGAGTCCTGGATCAGCCAGTTCACCAAGGCCGGTGCCTTCGAGAACATTACTCCCCAGATCGCTGGCCTGGGCCGCATCGCAGACGTGGACAACATCTACGTCGCGCATACGACCGAGGTCATGAAGGGCCTGGGTGCGCAGGCATAGCCATCGCTTCCATCGGAAACGTTGAAAACGAGTCGGCGCCCCGGATGCCGACTCGTTCCATGGCGAAACGGAGATAAGCTATGAAGAGAATCGCAACGCTAGTTTGCGCGTCGATGCTGGCTTGCATGCTGGCCTTCGCGGTTGGCTGCTCGTCTGGTGGGTCGTCGGCTTCGGCCTCGGCCTCGGCTGCGGCTTCGGGCTCGGCCTCGTCGGTTTCCGCGAGTGCGGCAAGCGCGTCTGCCGCTGCCTCGGCGTCGGCTTCCGCCGCGCCGGTCGATCCCGCCAACCTGGGCACGGGCGAATACACCATGGAGGTAACGCTTCAGGGCGGCACGGGCAAGGCCACGGTCGAAAGCCCCGCCAAGATACTGGCGGACAACGGCGCCATGACGGCGGTCATCGTCTGGTCCAGCCCCAACTACGACAAGATGGTCGTGGGCGGCGTGGAGTACCTGCCGGTGCCGCGCGCGGGCAATTCGACCTTCGAGATTCCCGTATCGGCTTTGGATGTGGATATCCCCATCCAGGCCGAGACGACGGCGATGAGCGAGCCGCACATGATAGACTACACGCTCCACTTCGATTCGAGCACCCTGAAGTAGGCGTTCGGTTCGAACGAGGCGCAAGGGGGAGCTCGCATGCGCGGGCTCCCTGCTCGCAGGGGCGCAGCACGCCCCCGGCGCAGAGCAACGAGAACGACGGGAAAGGAAGAATGCACGAGATGGTTCTCATGGGAATGCACGGCGGCAAAACCGACGGCGATACGGGTGGCAAGCAGGGTGAATTCCCACGAGAGCGCGATTTCTCGCGCGCACGGGCCAGGGTGCTTTCCCTGGTCCTGGCAAGCATGGCGGCGGTGGCGCTGTTCGTGGCGGGATGCTCGCCGACTTCGGTGGGCGCCATATCGTCCAGCGCTTCGACAAGCGCATCGGCCGGCGCGGCTGCCAGCGCATCGGCCGGCGCGGTCGCATCGGAAGAATCCGCGACGACCGTTCAGGTGGCCGATTTCCACAATGCGGACCTGGGCAACGGCTGGCAGCCCGAGCGCACCATGCCGCTGCAGTACGCCACCTGCTTTTCGGTGGACTACTACGCGGGCGGCTACAAGCTGTTCTGCCTGTCCGACGGCGGGCGCTATCTAACCGTGCCGGAAGGCGCGCAGGTGCCCCAAGGCATCGACGACGACATCGTCGTCGTCCAGCAGCCCCTCGGCGACATCTACCTCGTCGCGTCCGACACGATGTGCCTGTTCGACGCGCTCGATGCGCTCGACCGCATAACGGTGTCGGGCATTTCGAAGGAAAACTGGCACATCCCCTCGGCCGTGCAGGCCATGGACGCGGGCACCATAGCCTACGGCGGCAAGTACAGCGCGCCCGACTACGAGCTGCTGCTGGGCAAACAGGTGCGCCTTGCCATCGAATCCACGATGATAAACCACACGCCCGAAGTGCGCGACAAGCTGGAGGAAGTGGGCATTCCCGTGCTCGTGGAAATGTCCAGCTACGAAAGCGAGCCGCTCGGCCGCACGGAATGGGTGAAGTTCTACGGCGCCATGATGAACGAGGAGGACCGCGCGCAGGCGCTCTTCGACGAGCAGGTGGCCCAGGTGGCCGGCATCGACAACACCGACACGGGCAAGCGCGTGGCGTTCTTCTACATCAATTCCAACG
Organism: Eggerthellaceae bacterium; assembly: GCA_003452695.1. Classification (GTDB taxonomy): domain Bacteria; phylum Actinomycetota; class Coriobacteriia; order Coriobacteriales; family Eggerthellaceae; genus UBA9715. The sequence continues at coordinate 1,411 of DMNP01000318.1, read as the reverse complement.
GGGCGGCGGTCGTGCGCAAGCCCGGCGACTACGTGACCAAGATGCTGGACCAGGCGGGGGGCAGCTACATCTTCGATTCGCTGGACGAAGCCGAAGGGTCCACGTCCAGCGTTACCCTGGAAATGGAGCGCTTCTACGCCATGGCCAAGGATGCAGACGTAATCATCTACAACTCGAGCATCGACAGCAGCGTTGCCAGCGCAGACGACCTGCTGCGCAAGAACCCCCTGCTGGCCGATTTCAAGGCGGTGCAGGACGGCAACCTGTGGATAACCGATCAGAACATGTACCAGCAGATGATGCAGACCGGCCGTATCATCGCCGACTTCAACGCGGCGGTGACGGGCTCGGGAGCACCGACGACCTACGTGCATAAATTGGGGTAGTGCCATGCGCAAGCAAAGCGACATCGACGACGAATTCGGAAAGGGCGTGCGGCAGCGGCGCGTCACCATCGTGTTCGCCACGCTGGCAGTGCTGCTCGTGGTGCTCGCCACGCTGAACCTGTGCGTCGGCAGCATGAACGTGCCCATGGGCGATCTGCTGGCCATCATCACCGGCCAGGACACGTCGAGCACCAACTATCAGGTAATTTGGAGCATCCGCCTGCCGCGCCTGATAGCCGCGGCCCTACTGGGAGGCGCGCTCGCGCTCGCCGGTTTCCTGTTGCAGACCTTCTTCAACAACCCCATCGCCGGGCCGTTCATACTGGGCATCAGCTCGGGTGCGAAGCTGGTCGTGGCGGTTATGATGATACTGGTCGTGGGCGGTGCGGGCGTCATGACCAGCGGCATGCTCATCGTGTCGGCCTTCGTGGGCTCGCTCATAGCCATGGTGTTCGTGCTGCTGGTGTCGCGGCGCATCAATTCCATGTCCATGCTCATCGTGGCGGGCGTCATGATCGGCTACATCTGCTCGGCGGCAACGGATTTCCTGATAACCTTCGCTTCCGACGCCAACATCGTGAACCTGAAGAACTGGTCGCTGGGCAGCTTTTCGGGTATTAACTGGAACGACATCGGCATCATGACGGTGGTTGTTCTAGCCAGCAGCCTGGCCGTGTTCTTCCTGTCCAAGCCCATCAGCGCATTCCAGCTGGGCGAGCAGTACGCGCGCAGCATGGGCGTGAACATCCGCGTGTTCAAGGTGGCGCTCATCTTGCTGTCCAGCCTTCTGGCGGCCACGGTCACGGCCTTCGCGGGCCCCATCAGCTTCGTGGGCATCGCGGTGCCGCACATCGTGAAGCGCATGCTGGGCACGTCCAAGCCCATCGTGGTCATCCCGGGCGCGTTCTTCGGCGGGGCGATCTTCTGCCTGTTCTGCGACCTCATCGCGCGTTCGGTGTTCGCACCGACCGAGGTTTCCATATCGGCCGTGACGGCCATGTTCGGCGCGCCGGTGGTCATCAGCA
>DMNP01000264.1 GCA_003452695.1 Eggerthellaceae bacterium | reverse complement strand
CGGAAGCTTTCCCAGTTCGGCCAATCTTGAAGTTCCTCGACTGCCGACGAGTTTGCGATGCTGCCGATTGCGTACAGTACGGTATCTGCTGGTATTTCGTGGTCATCGCCGCCCTTGTCGGCGTACGTGACCGAGTCATCGGAAATCGATTTCGTGTCAGCCCACGTGATCACGCGGATGGATTGAGCCCTTTCAGCGAACATCTCGTCGATGGTCGTCTTTATGAACATGTTCGCGCCTTTGGCTACCGCGTCCCTTACCGACAAGATCGTTACGTCCTTGCCGGCATCGGCAAGGCTGATGGCGATTTCACAGTTGACCGTGCCCGCTCCGATAAGCACGACTTTTTCGCCGATGGTTTCGGGTTCGAAGTAGGCTGCGGTCGCGTATCGGGCATGCTCCGCACCCGGAACATCGAGCGTTCGGGGTGTTGCCCCTGCGGCTACGATAATGTCGGTCGGGCTCAGCACGTCTAGAAGTGCGCTGTCTGCCGTCGTGCCGAGCATGACCTTGATGCCGCGCTTCTCAACCTGGCAAACGTAGTAGTCTTTCAGCCTTTTCAGATCTTCTTTATGGCCATGATCGGCGAACAGCAAGGCGCCTCCGAGCGCGTTTCCCGCCTCGACCAACGTGACGTCGTGCCCTCTGTCGAAAGCCGTGATAGCCGCCTCCATTCCGCCGACTCCCCCACCTACGACAACCACTTTCTTGCTTGTTTTGGGCGCCGGCGTTCCCAGCAGATACGCCTCCTGTCCAGCTTCCGGATTGATGTTGCACTGATAGAACCCCGTGTAGAGACCCGCCATGCAATCGCTGCAGCGAATGCAGGGCCGCACATCCTCTTCTCGCCCGACAAGAAGCTTCTTCGGAAGGTCGGGGTCGGCAAGGATTCCGCGGCCAACGGAGAAGAAGTCGATGACGCCCTCCCCGATGAGCTGGTCCATCTTCGCAGGGTCGTTGTGCCCTCCCACAGCGGTGATTTTCGCCCGCACGCCGGCTTCCTTCAGCGCTCGCGCTATCGGCACGTTCACGAAGCGGCCCATAAGCGGGTTCACCCAGCAGTGGTGCTCGGAATTGTGATAGTCGCCGGACGAAACCTCAACGATGTCCACGATTTCGTCCGCCATTTTGCAGAACGCTATGCAATCGCCAATCGACCAGCCGTTTTCCTGGTGCTCATCGCCGCTGATGCGAATTTGGATGACGACCCCGTCTCCTATCTTGTCCCTGACAGCCCTGAGGACCCGCAGCGGGAATTTCGCGCGGTTCTCGATGGGTCCGCCGTATTCGTCCGTTCGCGTGTTCCACGCAGGAGAGAGAAACTGCGCGAGCAGCCATCCGTGACAGCACTGCACCATCACCTGGTTGAATCCCGACTGCACTGCGCAGAGTGCAGCTTCTGCGAAATCGTTCGCGATGCGCTCCATGTCGTCTTCGTCCATCGCAGAGACGTGGATGCCGTTTTCGCGATCCATCTCGACAGGGCCCACCACCCTGCCAGTCGTCTGCCCGTTGAAGATCGGCTCTGCGAACAGACCCGCATGCGCAAGCTGTACGCAGGGGTTGGCACCGTGCCTGGTAATGGCATCCGTAAACTTGATCCAGTCTTTGGCGGGGAAAATCATCCGGGTGAAATCTGGCCGAATGACGTCGACGTTCGGCCTTCTGACGGCATCCACGTCGTTCACCGGCGTCTCGCCGTAGTTTACGCTTGCCGCACCGCCGCGAGCCTTCTTCTCGTAGAACAGCACCGTGCGGAAATCCGGAGCGCCGCTGTATTCGTCGGGATAGGTGAGGCCCGTTGGCGTGCTGAAGATCCTGTTTCTAAAGGTGATGCCGCGAATCGTGCAGGGCTTTCCGAGGTTCGGGTACTTCTTCATGATCGTTACGTTTCCTTTCGCTTGTCGCAGTGTCTAGATAGCTCGTCTGGTTGCTGTACGCTTGATTTAATGACCCGGTTTAGTTGAATTGAACTTAACAAAAGGCCACATGCATTAAAGCGGGCGTCAACCCAAAGATTCGCAGGGCTATTCGTGCTTTTTCACAATCGTCAGGTTGAATTGCTTTGGGTTACATCCATCGAAACAGGGACGTCGCATGCCCTGCACACCCTATAATTCGAAGCACGATTAGATTGCCTCGCGGGAGGAAGCATGGATATCGCGGAGAAAAAACTCAAGTTGTTCGACGCCCATCTCAGTCACAAGGGACTCCAGCATCTCGTTGATGTCGCGGCATCGCTTTTCGGGAATCCAATCTTCATGGCCGATATGGGCATGGTGGTCATGTGCAAGAGCTCCGATATGGGAGAAGGGCCTGATGATTTCTCTTCCGAGAATGATTTCGAGCGGCAGATGGGCTTGGTGAACATGGCTGCGCAGGCAGGAGTTTTGGAGAAGGTCTATCATCGCGACCAGCCAATTGTCGGTGAGTTCGAGGGGCATCCACGCTACCTGGCAGCCCGCGTTCGAGACGGCAGGCAAATCCTGGGGCACGTGGTCGTGACCGAAGCGAAACAGCCCTTTGAGACAGATGATGAGGAGCTGTTGCCCATCGTGTGCCAAACGCTTGCATACGAGTTGCGCAGAACTCGCCATGATAGCCCGCTGTCAGACGGATGCAAGCACGTTCTCGACAGGCTGATAGTCGACGAGTTGGGAGACGAGAAGGAGACCAGGGAGCGCATGGCGTCGCTCGGTTGCAAACTGCCGGAAACCGTTCGCCTGCTGGCGCTCAGGCAGATGGAGCCCGAGAAAGCCATCTCGCAATCATATTTGTCCTCGCAGCTCGATCGAGCTTTTCCAGGGTCTGCTAGCACGTCTCGCGAGGGCGAGTGCGTTCAGGTTATCGACGGCGCCATCCCCCTTGCGCGGGTCGCCGAACGGCTGCGCGCTTCGGTGTACCTTGGCGGCGTCGTCGTAGGATGCAGCAGGCCGTTCAAGCTCGTCACGCTTCTCGGAAGCGCCTGGCGACAGGCTGACGCGGCGATACGGATTTCCGGGAAAGCCGAGCCTGGCACCATCATCCCCTACGATAGCGTAGCGCTTCAGCATCTGCTCGAGCTTGCGACAACGCCCAGTGCCGAGAAGCGCGGCGCGTTTGCCTCGCCCGAACTTGAAGCCCTCGACCAACTTGACTGGACCGATGGCACGAACTACGTGGAAACCTTGGCGGCCTTTCTGAACTGCGGCCGAAACGTCGCCTCTGCCGCAAAGGCGCTCCACATGCACAAGAACTCGATGTATTACCGCATCCAGCGCATCCAGGAAGTGGCTCGGGTTGATCTGTCTAACGAGCATACCTGTTTCTCGTTGCAGCTTGCGCTCGCGCTTCGCGGTTTAGGGCCAAAGCCTGCTGATTTGTGAAATATTCCAATCCCTCTCGATTATGCTCGTAAATAGGCACGTAGACCGCAACCGTCGCGGGGAATACTCTTCTTCTTGTTGGAAGCATCATCAAGGTAAACAATCCGATGAGGAGGAACCATGCCCGAGAACAACCACGTACTTGCATTCGACCCCTGGCACCCGATCCCCAACCCGCCGGCGGCGAGCTACTCGAATTCGCTGTCGATGCACATCTCGCCCTACGAGTTCACGAACTGGCGCGACGAGACCACCTCGTGGAAGACCACGTGCTACCTGCATGCGGGCCTGAACCCCACC
>DMNP01000026.1 GCA_003452695.1 Eggerthellaceae bacterium | reverse complement strand
CGCGTGCCCGAAGCGCGGTTGGCGGGAAGCTGCCCGAGCACCGGATCGGGCCCGCCGAGCGCCGGGTTCACGCAGAAGAACTCGATGAAGAACGCGCGCTCCTCGCCCGTGCGCTCATGGCGGCCCGTGAACGAGTGCCACCACCAATCGTAGCCGCGTTTCGCGAGCTTGCCGGTGAGCATGAACTGGTCACGTGCGATATCGTGCGTGATCGACGACATGTGAGCGCCTTTCGTTTGCGAATCCCCAAGGTTGTCTCATAATAGCCCAAAAGGGAAACTACGCGTGCCAACATGCATTCTCGAAAACGGCATAATGTTAGATGCCGGTGCCGGGGCCACTATCCATGCACACTTTGGCGCCACATCTCCCACTCTCGATCCCGCAGTTTTGCGGCCCACCTCCTCCTCCGCCGAAGATGAAGCACCCACCGCCACCAGCGACACCGTCGACGGCAGCGCAGCTTACACCGCTACGAAGGCCGCCATCCGCGGACTCGTTGCCTGGTTCGGCAAGAACTTCGCGAGGGCGGGCATACCCGTGCGCGTGAACGGCATGTATCCTGGCCTCATAGAAACCGACATGACCCGCCTTGCGGTGGAAAGCGAGACGTACGGCCCCATGTTGCTGAAGGGCATTCCCATGGGACGTTTCGGCCAGCCATCTGATTGCGCCAATGCCGTGCTGTTCCTGGCATCCGATGCCTCATCGTGGATGACAGCGCAGCACGTCATAATAGACGGTGGACAAGTCGCTTAGCTTGCAGTCAGCCCAAACGGCTCGGATTTCCTGGCTCGTTTTACCGATGGAGAGAACAATGCATGAGACTCTTTTGAACAAGTACGGAGTGGCCCAACTTGGCTACTACGTGGAAAGCATCGAGGACAGTGCGAAGCTGTTCGCCGAGCTGTTCGGTGCGGGCCCGTTCTACGATATGGGCGTGAATCCTCCTAAGGAAATCCTATATCGCGGCGCTCCGGGAACCAACAACACTCGCTGCGCGCTCGGGCATTTCAACAACATTCAGATCGAGCTGATAGAAGGTACCGACGATTCTGCCGACGTGTACAAAGATGCCGGTCGTTTTGGGCTGCATCACCTGTGCATCTGGAGCGATGACGTAGACGCCGTGGTTGCCGATTTCAAGGCGGCAGGCATCGAGGTGGCCATGGACATGACTTCTGGCAGTGGCCTTCGCGTTGTCTACTTCGATTGCCGCAACGAGCTTGGCTCGTTCATTGAGGTAAATACCCCGCTCACGCAATTGTATGAAGGCATCAAGGCAATGCATCAGAACTGGGACGGCTCTCGTCCCCTGCGGCCAATTGCAGAATTGATGGGCAGGTAAGCTTAGGCGTGCTCCGGTTTCCTTCGGGTTTCCGGGATGTGTTTGTTGCGCGAGCTGGCACGTCGCAGGTGTATCGTCCTTGCAAGCATGATATCGGAGTCGATAGAGGGAAGAATGGCTGAGATCATAACAAGAGATTACACGGGCTACTTCAAAAATCGCGACTGGGTTCACCAGCTGGGTTTCTGCGCACCTGATTGGAAGCAGTTCATGCTTGAGCACAACAAGCTGTTCGGGTCGGGGCCGTTCTTCTACACGACGAACACGTTCGGCAAGCTGTACTACCATGGTGACGAGGTCGACTGCGCAGGGCTGGAGTTCCATGCGTGCTACGGCGCGTGGGGCAGCCACTCCATCGAGGTCGTCACCCAGAATGATTGGTCGGTTCCAACCATGTTCACCGAGCTCAACGAGCAAGACAAATCGGGTTTGAACCACGTCCACATGTTCGTTGAGAGTCTGGAGGAAGCTCAAGATGCGTGCGAATTCCTGAAGGTCCCCATCATAACCGTAGGATATCCCAACCTGGAGAACGCGCTTGAAAAAGCAAGAGCCGTGGGAGCGGACGAAACCACCGTGCGGGCGAATGCGGGCAAGCCCTCGTTCATGGTTGCTGACATGCGCAAGCAGGTGGGATTTGCGGTGCAGCTCATCGAACCCCGCGCGAAGCGGCTCCACGATGCGATTCTCGCCGCAAGGCAAAACTGGGATGGCTCCGAGGAACGCATGTTCATCCCTTTGGGGGCCTAAGCAGTCTCGAATCAGCTCCGAGGCTGCGGGGGTTCGTACGCTTCGCGCTCATCTCCACCACGGAAGCCAATGGCCCTCGGCAACGGGGGCCTTCTCATGTCCGGGCCGCGCGCGGGGATTCGAACCGATGAGGTCGATTTCCGGCCCAGAGGGCAGAATCGTGCCAGTGGCACGATTCTAGGAAATCGGTGCGGGGGCTTCAGCCGGAGCACGTGATTTTGCCCGGAGGGCAAAATACGGAATCCCATCATCTCCACCACGGAAAATAGCAGGTCAACCATTGAATTTGGTTGACCTGCTTTCTTTTTCAAATAGGCTTGCGTGAATATGGCCTATAACCCACCATAACTGCCTACCTTCCAAAGAAGGTGAAGCAGCTGCCACCGTCCATGTGCGGCATGATAGCGAATCGATGCGTAGGCAAGTTCGCGCTCATTGCGCATGGCGCTTTCTGATTAATTGTCTTGCAATTTTCGGATAGCCTGAGGGCGAGGTGGCGTTCTAGAACCCCCTTTGCGCGGTGGAGGGGTTGAGATGATAATTGGGAATCATCATAGGGCCGAGCAGGGGAAACGCCGCCGGCGGCCTTCCCGGAAGCGCGAAATCCACCCGCAACCCCGCCCTCGTGCGCCGAAAGCGCGGAAAAGGCCGATCTTGTGGCCCCATCCACCCGCAACCCGCGCCTCGCGGGAGGCGGGGGCGGCCGCGCGGGTGGACGGGGCCGCGGAAGCGCCGATTCCGGCCCCCCGCGGGCAGAAGGCGGGGGTTACGGGTGGAATCGTGAGTTGCCGCCTAGGGCCGAGCAGGGGAAACGCCGTCGGGAACCTCCCGAAAAGCGCGAAATCCACCCGCAACCCCGCCCTCGTGCGGCGAAACCCCGGAAAAGTCGCTATCAGTGGCCCCATCCACCCGCAAGCCGCACTTCATGGAAAACGAGGGCGGCCTTGCGGGTGGATGGGGCCGCGTACGTTGCGGGGGCGCTTCTCTCGGCACGCGCGGGCGGCCCTTCGTCGGCTTTGCCCATGGCGGGGCATTCCCCGCAAGCTCGACGTCCCGACGCTCCGACGTCCCGACGTTCCGCACCGGCCACGACGAATGCGAAAGCGTGAAACACCGGCGCCCGGTACGTCCTGTTGCAAGAATACAGTAGAGCGTACCAGACGCCGATGTTGCTTATATTTGGCACTAAGTGTATTAAATACATAACTACGTGCCAAATAAAGAGCAATATCTGCTTATAATAACACCAAACGACAACGAAAAGCGGGAGGTTGCCATGGGATTGATGATTGGGCGTAGGAAAGAACTCGACGACCTGGCCGAGTACTGCCGGTCGGGCAAGGCCGAGCTGATCTGCGTTTACGGGCGGCGACGCGTGGGCAAGACGTACCTGGTGGAAAACGCGTTCGAGGGGTCTTTCGCCTTCTCGGCCACAGGTTCCGAAGACAAGCGGGAGCGCACGCAGCTGAAGGTGTTCCACAGCGCCCTTCGCGAATTCGGCTGTCTCGAGCGTGCGATGCCGGCCGATTGGTTCGAGGCCTTCGAAAGGCTTCGCGGCGTGCTGCAGTCCGACAGCGTTGTGCGCTTCCGCGGGGGGCGGCGTGTCGTGTTCCTCGACGAGTTTCCCTGGTTCGCCACGAAGCGATCCGATTTCCTCTATGCGTTCGCCGACTTCTGGAACAGATGGGCTTCCAAGCAGGACGACGTGGTTGTGATAGTGTGTGGCTCTGCGACCTCGTGGATAATAAAGAATCTGTTCGAGAACTCGGGCAGCCTGTATAACCGTGTAACGAGGCAGATGTATGTTGCCCCATTCAGCCTGCACGAGGTCGAGGAGATGGTGGAGTCGCTGCGCCTCGGGTGGAGTCGAGACGCCGTTCTGCAATGCTACATGGTCTTCGGGGGGCTGCCCTATTACATCAACATGCTCGACAGGAGGAAGAGCCTTCCGCAGAACATCGACGCGCTCTGCCTGGACGTTCGTGCGTCGCTCAGACGCGAGGTCCCTCATCTCATGGAGGCGACGTTGGGCGAGTCCCCGCTCCATCGCAGCATATTGCGGGTGCTGTCGGCTTCGAAGGCGGGGGTGCGCCGCAAGGATTTGGTCGAGAAGCTGGCGGGGGGCAACAGCGGCACCCTTAAGAGGGCCCTCGACGACCTGGAGAAGTGCGGCTACATACGGAAGTACAAGAACCGCTACGAGAAGCGCAAGCCCACCGTGTACCAGCTCGTCGACCCGTTCCTGCTCTTCAGCTTCCGCTTCGTGGAGGACGGGAAGGAGGCGAGTTGGCAGTCGTTCATCGGGACGCCAGCCTACTACGCATGGAGGGGCAACGCCTTCGAGATCGCGTGCCTCTGCCATATCCAGCAGCTGAAGCACGCCATCGGCATATCGGCGGTGCAGGCAGAGTGTTTCCCGTGGATGAGCTCCGAAAGCGACCCTGGCGTGCAGGTGGACCTCGTCATCGAGCGCGCGGACAAGGTTACTAACCTGTGCGAGATGAAGTACACCGACGGCGAGTTCTCCATCGACAAGGAATGCGAGGAGGACCTTCGCCGCAAAAGGCAGGTATTCCAATCGGAGAGCGGGACCGGCAACGCTGTTCTGCTGACTATGGTGTCGGCGTACGGGCTGAAGGAGAACGCGCATTCCTGGGACATCGTTGCCACCGTCACCGCAGACGACCTCTTCGCGTTCTGACGCAAGACAACGGGGAAGGGGCGGGGGTCCCGAACAAGACAACGGGGACGCAAGACAACGGGGACGGAGGCTGTTGTCTCCCGCACCGTCCCGAGGGCCCGTTCAGCACGGCGGGCCCCTTTCGATTCGACGGCAATGGTGTCACGGTCCCCCTTCCCGTTCCCGCGACCAGGCAGTCGCCAGTTGTCTGCTTCCGCGGGATGCTGAGACAACGGGGACCGAGCCCGTCGTCTCCGACGATGACGAGGGGGCTCTGTTGTCATCTGGACTGGCGAATACGGCCCCGCCCGCCCGCGACCAGACAGCCACCAGACGTCTGGTTCCGCGGGACGCGACTTCGGGAAGCATGCTTGGGGACGCGCCCCTTCCATTCATTTATGGAAACGCCAGGTACAATGTTTGCCTCATCTGAATGAATGGAAGGGGTGGGGGTCCCCAAACGTGCTTCGGGGGTGTCGAGGGGACGTTTCGACGCGCATGCCCGTGCGTCAAAGCGCTCCTCTTCACGACGGCGCGCGCTGCGCCAAGAGAAACGCCCCCCTGGTACGCGCGCCTGCAAGGCGAAGGGCA
>DMNP01000237.1:21612-22725 GCA_003452695.1 Eggerthellaceae bacterium | reverse complement strand
GAAGCCGCCGTCGCCGGGCTTGCAGTAGTGCCCGGACAGCAGATGGATGTTGTGCAGGTTGTGGTTCATCCAGGTGCCGCGGTTGTGCTGGTTCACGCCCATGGTCCAAAACGAGGTGATCTTCAGGTTGGGGTCGGCGAACAGGCCGTACAGCTCCTGCAGGTCCTCCACCGAAACGCCCGATATCTCGGACGCGTATTCCCAGGTGTAGGGTGCCAGGCGCTGGCGGTAGTCTTCGAAGGATATGGGCTGCGTGGCATCGACCGCCTGGCCTATCTCGCTCTTGTCGTAGCCGTCGAAGTTGGAATTGCCGATGTTCTCGGTGCCCGACTTGAACTGCAGGTGGTCGCGCACCCAGTCGGCGTTGTAGGTGTTGTTTTCAATAAGGTAGTGCGCGATGCAGTTGGTGATGGCCAGGTCGCCGTTGTTGCCGAACGTCATAACGCGGTCGGCCGTGGCCGCCGTGCGCGTGAACAGCGTGGTCACGTCGTAATGGCGCACGTGCGGGTCGGAAATCTTGCGCGCCATCACCCGCGAGTACAGCATGGGATGCGCTTCTGCCATGTTGGCGCCCCAGGTTATGAACACGTCGGCATGGTCGATGTCGGCGTAGCAGCCCGCCGGCTCGTCGGTTTGGAACACGTTCATGAAGCCCACGACCGCCGATGCCATGCACAGGCGCGCATTTGGGTCGATGTTGTTGGAGCGCAGGCCCGCCTTCCAGAACTTGGCCGTGGCATAGCCTTCGATGATGGGCTGCTGGCCCGAGCCCCAGAACGCCAGGCGGCTCTTGTCGGCCTTCCACGTTTCGCGCAGATGCTGCGCCACCAGGTCCAGCGCCTCGTTCCACGTGGCCTCGCGGAAGCCCTCGTCGGTGCCCTTCTTGGCGTTGTCCTCGCGGATAAGCGGCTTGGTCAGGCGGTCTTCGCCATACAAGATCTTGCTCAGGTAATAGCCCTTCACGCAGTTCAGGCCACGGTTCGAATCGTTCTCGGGGTCGCCATACACGCTGATTATCTTGCCCTGGCGACTTTCGACGATAACACCGCAACCGCAACCGCAGAAGCGGCAGACGGCGAGGGTCTTGGTCGTGGAGCTGCCGTTCAGCGGCTC
>DMNP01000237.1:19462-21556 GCA_003452695.1 Eggerthellaceae bacterium | reverse complement strand
CGTTCACCTTGGGCGCACAGCCGGCCATGCCGGCCACCGACCCCGCGGCCGCCGCCGTGGCCATGGCCACGGCCGTGGCTTTCACGAAATTCCGCCTGGAGATATCCATGCTCATAGGTCTCGCCTTCCTCCGTTGCACACGCCCGGCATGCCGGGCGCCTTCCTTCCCCGTTACTGCTTCGCGCCGTTGTCCCGCTCGGCGCGCGTTACGATGCGGATGGGCACGTAGGGCTCGCTTACCGCGCAGCGCTCCACGCACAATCCGCATCCCGTGCACACGTGCGGATCGATCGTCGGGATGAACTTCGTATGAATGGCATCGCCTTCCAAATCTTGGAAATCCAACGTTATGGCCTCGTCGATAAGCGGGCAGATGCGATAGCAAACCTCGCAGCGATAGCCCTGGTAGGCAATGCACACGTCCTCTTCTATCTTGGCATAGCCCATGTTGGGGTCTTTGCGGTCGGACACGTCGCGCAAGGCGCCGGTCGGGCAAGCCGCCACGCAGGGGAAATCCGGGCACAGGCGGCATGCCTGCTCGCGCGCATCGATGAAGGGAGTTCCCGCGCAGGACCCCTGCAGCGCATCGGCCGCGTGCAAGGCGGCGTACGGGCACGCCTCGATGCACTTGCCGCACTTTATGCAGCGGGCCATGAAGTCGCGCTCGCCCTGGATTCCGGGCGGGCGCAACAGCTCTGCCGAAGACGCCATCGCAACGGATGCGACCCCTTCGGCGGCCACGATAGCAGCCGCAATGCCTGCTATGACCTTACCAGCACCCATATGCACGCCCGGCTTTACGACTTCAGGAACTGCTCGTCGTTCCAAGACATGTACTGGGTCTCCAGGTTCTGGGCCTGTTCCCACGTAAGCCAGCCATCGGGCACTTCGGCGTCCTCGTGGCACTGCGAGCACACCATGACGGATGCGCGATGCGCCTTGTGGCAATCGCTGCAGGTGTATTCGGAGTGATGCCACGAATGCGGGTTGCGTGCCATGTTCGCCGTTTCCTCGGACAGGCCCGCCTTGCTGATGTCGTGGCAGCCGGGGTTCAGGCAGAACTCGGTTTCGCCCGCATGGCGGTAGTACACCAGACGCGCCAGGTCGCGTTCGCTCAGCGGGTTGTAGTAGTTGCCCGTTACCCATTCCACCGCTTCGGTTACCTGCTCTTCCAGTGCGGGCTCGTGGCAGGCCATGCAGCGCTTGCCCATGGCACCGTGCTTGCTTGCCAGCATGGAGTCGGCCTTGGCCACCTTGTTGCCCCACTTGTCGGTTGCCGACTCGTACGGGTTGGCATAGAGGGTTTCCAGATAGGCGTTGTCCATGGGACTGTGGCAGATGGCCACGCAGAACTCCGGCGTTTCGTGCCATTGCCAGAAACCGAAACCCGCCACCGCGATGAACGCGACGATGGCGCCGAGGATTACTGCCTTCTTGCTCTTCTTCTTTTTCGGAGCGGGATCGCCCTGGCCCTGGTCGCCCGCGCCCTGATCCTGCTCGTTGGGCAAGGGTACCACGGTCGGAGCCGAGGCTGAATTGCCCATGGCAGCCGCCTTCAAGGCACCGTCCTTCGCGGCTCTGGCGACATCCTTCGATTCATCGCTCATGGCCATCCCCCTTCAACTCACTGCTGCCGAGTTTGCAAGTTGCTCTCTCCCCGCAACCATAGCTATGATTACAATATCAGAAAAGCCGTAAAGGCGTCTGTTGCAACCACAACGATTCTCGGGGACAAGATGGAACACGACAAATTATGGACGCGCGCATTCGTGGCGTTGATGGTGGTGAATTTCTGCGGCGCCTTGGCGTTCTACCTTATAGCGGTGAAGATTACCGAGTTCGCGGTGGACACCTACGATGCGGCGCCTTCGCAGGCTGCGCTGACGATGACCGGCTTCGTCATAGCGGCGCTCCTGACGCGGCTGCTGTTCGGCGGGCGCATCGACAGCTGGGGCGTGAAGCGGTCGCTGCTCATCGGTTCTGCCGTGAGCGCTGCTGCGATGGCGTTGTACCTGCTGCCCCTGGGGTTCGTGCCGCTGATGGCCGTGCGCGTGGCCCACGGGTTCGGCTTCGCCCTTACGTCGGGATCGGCGG
>DMNP01000237.1:12106-19400 GCA_003452695.1 Eggerthellaceae bacterium | reverse complement strand
CGGCGGCTGCTGGCGCTGCCCTGGTCATCCCACCGAGCCGCTACGGCGAGGGCATCGGGTATTTCTCGATGATGCAGGCGCTGGCAACGGGCATCGGCCCCTTCGCCGCCATAGTGCTGACCAACTTGTCGGGCGGATATGCGGGGATGTTCGTGGCCGCTGCTGCCGTGTCGGTGCTGGCGCTTGCCTGTTCGCTGCTCGTGACCATCCCGCCGGCCGAGGCGCGCCGCATCGAGCCGCGCCACATCCGCGCCCGCGGCATATCGTCGTTCGTCCAGCTTTCGGTGGTTCCCCTGGGCATCGTGCTGTTCCTGGTGTATTTCGGCTATGCGGGCATCCTGTCGTTCGTTACGTCCTATGCCGATTGGCGTGGCCTGACCGATGCGGTAAGCCTGTACTTCGTGGTGTATGCGGCAGTCATCCTGATAACGCGCCCGCCCGTGGGAAGGCGCGTGGACCGCAAGGGCGAAAACTCCACCATCTATGCGTGCTTCGCATCGCTTGCCATTGGCTTCGTCGTGCTGGCGCTGGCCGCCAACGGCGCCCTGCTGCTGGCCTCTGCCGTCTTCGCGGGCTTCGGCATCGGCGCCATACAGTCCATCGTGCAGGCCGTCATCGCGCGCGACACCCCGCCCGACGAGCTGGGCAAGGCGAACTCCACCTTCTTCATGAGCATGGACCTGGGCACGGGCATCGGCCCGGTTGCCATCGGCGCCATCCTGCCCGCCCTCGGATACAGCGGCGTATACCTGCTGCTGGCGGGCGTGGCCGTGTTGGCGGGCATCGTGTACCATATCGTTCACGGAAGGAGCAGGCGAAACGTTCCCGACGCACACGCGCAGGGCGGGAACGGTTCCGCGGACTAGGCCATGAAAGATGCAATCGTAGCAGCCGTGCAGCTGGGCAGCGAGGTGGGCTGCGTGCAGGAAAACGCCCAGCGCATGATCCGCTGGGCGAAACGGGCGCGGGAAGCAGGTGTTGCGCTGGTGTGCTTTCCCGAATGCAGCCTGACGGGCTTCAGCACCGAACGGGCGATGGACACCGCCATCGGCCCCGACGCGGCCGACGTGCGCCGCATCCGGGAATTCGCGCGCAGCAGCCACTTGGCCATCGGGTTCGGCTATGCCGAAGACCGGGGCGGCACCCTGCGGCCCTTCAACACCTATGAAATAGCCTCTGCAGATGGCTGTCTGCGCTATCGCAAAACGCACCTGGGCGCACGCGAGGCGCCGGCGTTCTCGGCGGGAGACGAGCTTGCAACCGCACGCATCGGCGGCATCTGCGTGGGCGTGCAGCTGTGTTGGGAAGGGCACATCGCCGACATCGCTGCCACGCTGCGCGCGCAGGGCGCCGAACTTCTGCTTGCCCCGCATGCGGGCGGCCTGGGCGGCGTGCGCAGGCTGCAGGCCTGGAATCGCTACCTTCCCGCACGGGCGCTGGACAACGGCCTGTTCGTCGTGGCGTGCAACGCACTGCGCCGCGCGGGCGAACCCGACGATGCGCTGCCCGCACGCGCCGATGCGGACCGCGCGCAGGCCACGTGCGCCGACGCGGGCGGCGGGATGGCCGCCTACGCCCCCGACGGCTCGCTGCTAAGCTCGTACGGCGGCAGCGACGAAAACCTGATGCTCGTGCGCATCGGCGGCGCGCTTCCGCGCGAACTGCCCCAGAACGGCATGCGCAACATATCCTACTTCGACCGCCGCCGCCCCGAGCTGTATGCCGGATAGCCTTTCCGCAATGGGGCGGCAATCAGGGCCATCTTTTGCTTCTATGCGATTTTCAGGCGAAGTGACGAACGAACGAGGTCGTCGTCCATGTCTTTGGCCTGCATTGCGATGTAAATGGAGCTGCCCTTCTTCACTTTGATCTTGGCGGTGCGTTTCGTCAGACGCAGGTAGCTGTATCCGTCGAAGGTAACGGAGCTGCCATTCGCAAGGCTTGCGGACACGAACGGCGCGCGCGGGCGCTTGCCCTCCTTGGTCTTGATTGTCTTGTACGAGTAGCTACCCCAGCCCACTTTGCAAAAACCGGCTATGCATACCAAGTTGGCAGCCTCGTTGCTCTTCAGATTGCTGAACGTGAACGAGTAGACCTTGGTCTTGGGTGCTTTGAAACGCACGATGCCCGCGCCGTTTTTCAGGGTGAGGGCATACGTCCCCATTCTCTTCACCAGCGTCGCCTTGCTAAGCTGCGTTGAAACGGAGTCGTAGGAATAGATGGGCCTCAGCGTTTTTTTCGCAACTTGAGCCGAGAGCGCACCCACCGAACTCGTCGTTTGCATTTCTCCGGCGGTAAAGCCGCTTGCCTGCGCGCTGGCGGGCGCAAGAGCAGCGACCAAGGCAATTACCGCAAAGAGCAAGACGAACCGTTTGCTTGGGAGAATCTTCGACAACATGATGTACCTCCTTAAAGCGACCAATTCCACCATTGCGAAAAAGACGGTAGGCTATCGTGCGGAAGTGGACAAGTACAGTGTTGGTACAGGCTCCTTTGAACTGGGAAGATATCGTAACGGGCCGTAGATGATGCCAATTGAAAACCACCCCGCCCCGCGCCAATCTCGCGCCCGGCTCGCCCCGCCCCGCCTCGCGCCCGGCTCGCCCCGTCCCGCCAAGCGAACCGCGCATTTCGTGCAATCTCATGCATTTTCGCGCCGCCGCTGCATCAGATTGCGCGAAATGCGCGGTTTTCGAGCCTTCTGGAAATTCGTGAACTGGGAAAACGTCGCTGCAGCCTGCGGAAAACCGCGCATAATGCGACATCTCGTGCAGCCGAAGCTGCGAAATGCATCAGATTGTACGAAATGCGCGGTTGGGGCGGGTGCCACCCACGGCACGGGAAGCTGGACGGGTGCTGCCGCCCACGGTGCGGGCAGTCGGGGCGGGTGCCACCCACGGCACGGGAAGCTGGATGGGTGCCTGCTGCCACGGTGCGGGAAGCTGGACGGCGGCTGCCATCCACGGTGTGGGCGGTTGGGGCGGCTGCTGCCCGCGCCATGGCTGGCAGCGGGCGCTGGCCAGTGTGGAAAACATAGCGTTTCGAACAACAATTGCTTGATGACAATTGCGTTGTTCTCGGCGATGATGTGTTGTTCGGGAAAGCATTTTGGTCGGCCATTATCGGTTCTTGCCTTGAAGGGCATTGGGGAGCGGGTTTCAGCGATGGTCTGTTGCGGCAACATGTCGGATAGCCCTATCTACGACAAGATAGACTACGTCGCCATGCCCGATGTGCCCTACGAGCTGGACAGGCATTCGCTCGTGATGATGCAGAAGCTGGAACGCGGCCTGCATTACCTGCTGGACAACCTGCTGAAGCTGGATATGACCTTGGAAGAGGTGGCCGAACGCGCCGGCTACAGTCCGAGCTACTTCAAGGCGGCCTTCGTTCGCCATTTCGAAATGCCCTTCGCCCGGTTCCTGGTGAAGCTGCGCATGCGGCAGGCGGCGCGCGACATCCGCAACGAGCATTTCCCCAAGGGCATTCCCAAACGCTACGGCTATGCCGATTCGGCCAGCTTCTCGAAGGCGTTCAGACGCGAAATGGGCGTGTCGCCGCAACGGTTCTATAAGGGCAACTACGACATTCCCGACATGCCCATGCGCCAGCAGTTGGGAGGCGTGCCCATTGCGTTGGAGTACACGGTTCAGCGCGCGATCGTCGTGCACGGAGCCTGGGCGCCCCCGCCCCATGGCGCGCAGACGTTCCTTATGGATTCGTTGGCGCTGCCCTATACGGGCGCTTTCCCGCAGTTCGACGCGCTTCGACCGACGCTCCTGCCTTCCTCCGGGTCTGGCGACTACGTGGGCGTGTGGAACTATCATCCCGAAACGGGCATGTGCTATGTGTTCGGCCCGGTCGTGCAACATCTGGATTGCATCTCCGCTTCCTCGCAGGCCACCCGCCTGCAGAACGGCATGCAGCGTCTTGTTATGCAAGGCGGGCGCTATGCCGTGTTTTCGTATGCGCGCCCGGCCGACGACGCCGACATACCCCTTATGCAGCGGATGCTGTCGCGCTTCGTGCTGCAGGAGTGGGTGCCCATGAACTGCAAGACCGCCAGCACCATGGGTTTCACCTACGAGCGCTTCACGCCGCAGCGCGTGTACCTGTGCCTTCCCATTGCCAGCGGCATGGACACGGGCGATGGCCTGAACGAGCTGCGCTGGGGCCTGGCTGATTGGGCGCACCACATAGACGGCCTGATCGCCCGCGGCATCGACCTGGATGTTGAATCGCTCGCGCAGCTGGAAGGATACAGCGAAAAGAACTACAGCGACGTGTTCAGCATGTACTACGGCCTGACCCCTCTGGCCTACGTCCGCCGCCGGCGCCTGTACCTGGCGAATGCCGAGCTGAACGAACGGAAAGGCCCGGTTGCCCCATCCGTTGGCGAATTTGTGAAAACAGCCAGTTCAGAAGCACCATTTGAACAGCCTGGGGGGGGGTGCGTCGTGGCGGGAGCGCATTTTGGCCAAGTACCATTTTGCGTCGTACGAGCAATTTCGGCGCCTGTTCGCCAAAGAGTTCGGAGGTGCTGCGGGCGCACATGGCGCTGTGCTGGCGGGGTCCGATGAACTTGCCGGAAAGCCCGTGCGTTCCGGCGCTGGCTTGCTGGCTGGCGGCGTTGCGGTCGAAGGCGCCATGCCCGCCGAAGGCGATGCGCACACGGAAGCGGGTGCACGGGCAGGCGGTGGTGCGCAAATCGATGGCGGTTCAGGGGCTGGCGGCGAGCAAACCGGCGATGCCGGGCGCGCGGGCGGTGGGCAAGCTGGCGATGCATGCGTTTCGAATCCCGGCACCGAACCGGGCGCCTTCGCGCATGAGCCAGGTGCCCTTATCGACTTGCAGGCATACTACGAGTTCAACAAGCACAAGGTGGCATGCGCCACCCGGCGGCTGCGCGACTTCCAAATCTTGGGACATTCGATAGAGGAATCCGGCGACGGCGTTGTGCCAAGCGACCTGACCGAACGCGTGCTGTACTGGTTCAGGCGGCCGTTCCCGGGTTCCGCGCACGTGCATGGCCTGTTCGCCGGCGACGCTGCCAAGGTGTTCATCTGGGCAGAAGAGCCCATTGCCATGCCCGATGCCGATGCCGGCCCCGATGCGGCATCGGCGCCTGCCGACGACGAGGTCAGCCGCTATTACGTTGCGAACGTTTTGCAGGGCAACTTGGAAGACGAGGCAGAGAACGTTATTGCTGCCGCGTGCGCCGAAGGCGGAGCGCACCGCGAAGTGGTGTCCGGTGGATGCTATGCGGTGTTCTGGGTGGCCGACGACGCGCTGGAAGCCTATTCGCTTGCGGACGCGTTTCGGTTGCTCACACGTTGCGCCTTTGGCGGTTGGATTCGCGACAACCGCTGGTGTGTCGACTTCTCGCGCCGCACCTTCGTCGTATGGCGTGCCGGCAAGCTGTTCTTCCACGTTCCGACCATCGGCTGAAAGCGGGGGCGTGCCTTGGCGCCCATCCATTCGCCTGTTTGGCGCGTTTCGCACAAAGGCCGCGCGAACAGGTGCGAAAGGCAATTCATGGCATTTCGGACAAGCAAATCTCGGTGACACTGCTCCGGCGCTTCTATACCGTTTTGAAACAAGTACAGGCGGAATTGCGCACGCGCGCGTGGCGCGTGGCGCGCAAAGCAGCCGATGAAAGGAGGAAGGATGAACGCGAGGATGCAGGCTTTGGCCCGGAGAGGGGGAGGGAAATGAGCAACGCGAATCGAAAGAGAACGGCGGTTGGTCCCGTGCGGTTTGCCGCATGGGCGCTGATGGCGTTTGCGGCCGTGGCGTTCGCGCTCGGCCTGATGCTGCCTTCGACGCAGGCCACTGCGGCCGACGACCAGGAGGGCCTTGCAGCAGCGCCCCTTGTCGCGCAATCAGACCATGGCGCGGTGAAGTATGGGCCGTGGGAAATCGGCAGCCCCAACGCTGCCGATGTGACTGCCGCCATCTATGAGGACGGCACGATGGTGGTGGACGGCACGGGCGACGTGGTGAAGGTGAGTGGGACTGCAAACTGGCGGCGCAACCTGGGATGGACGCCTTCGTCGGGAAGCGATGCAACCGAGCAGATGCTTGCCATCAAGCGTGTCGAGTTTGGCGATGGAGTGGCGCCGACAAGCTTGAATCGCTGGTTTTGGAAATGCGCGAACCTGGAATATGTAAACCGGATTCCCTCCAGTGTGACCGACTTGAGGTATGCCTTCAACGGCTGCCCGCTCTTCGTTAACCTTCCTGGTGGGTTTGCAATTCCGCAGGGGGCAAACACGGGTAGCATGTTCACGGTGACCGATCCCTATTCTGCGACTAACCCCCTGGTAACGGTTTGCGATTCTGCCGATTACGAGGCGCTTTCCCAGGCATGTAATTGGGGTTCGTTCAATCGCATGCTGGTCTTTTCGCATGATCCGTTCGACGTTTCCTGCACGGTGGGGGCGAATGCATCTGCCTCCGATGCAGCTCTGCTGACTCAGACGGGCGTGACGACGGCCATGAAGAACGTCGTCGTGGCTCCGGCAAGCGGCTACAAGATTGCCGCGCCTACGATAACTCCTGCCGATGCCGGCGTGTCTGCAGAGGGCGATGCGTTCACGGGCTGGACCGTGTCGGGCATCCCCACAGCCAACGTGGCCGTTACGTTCGCCGACGCCGAGCCGCTCGCAACCAATAGCGTGAAGACCGCGCTCGCCCAGAACATGTCCACGGCCGACGCCGCGCTGCTCGACCAGGTGGTGCCAGAATATCCCGGCCAGATGACCAGGTTCACCGTGGCCCCGGCCGAGGGCTACAAGGTGCCCCGGCCCGCGGTGCAGCCGGAGGACGCCGGCGTCTCCCTTTCGGGCGACCCGTACCGGGGCTGGACCATATCCGGCACGCCGACGGCCAACGTGGCTGTTACGTTCGTCGATGCGATTGCGGTGGAAAGCACGACGCTGTATTCCGAGGAGGGCGCCAGCACGTTCAACGCGGGGATACTGGACCCGACTGTCGTGCTGAAGGGCGCCAAGGTGCAGGCCGTGTACGAAGGCCCCTGCGAAAACCAGTACGGCGTGGGCAAATCGCTCTACGTGGCCCTGGATCCGAGCACGCCACCCGACGAAACGCTTGCGCTGCAGGCCAGCGCATCCACCACCAAGTACGGCTGCCAGATAAATCTGAACGGCCAGGGTTCGCTTCAGCTGCGCGATGGCGCTGCCGACCGCGAGGTGCAGATTGCGCTGTTTAATCAAAGGACTTGGTCTTCGGAAGGCAAGTCTATCTACATTACCGTGCACCTTGGCCTGGCGGG
>DMNP01000237.1:1914-12051 GCA_003452695.1 Eggerthellaceae bacterium | reverse complement strand
GGCCTGGCGGGCGACCCCGCGTTCACGCCGGTGGTGGAATCGTCGGATGCAAGCGTCGGCACGGCCGACGCGCAGTTCGTGAGCAATGCGGGCTCGTCTAGCGTGTGGAAGCTTACGGCAAACGTTACCAACGATTGGTGCACGTTCGATGCATTTGTGGACCAGAACGGCAAGACCTACGCCGCCGACGAGAACGGCTCTGTGCTCGTGAAGGTCGACCAGGACGGGATGAGGATAACCGCCCGCTTCAAATCGGCGGTCGACCCGCTCTATAACGAGACCGATGCCGAATCGGTGACGGTGGCCTTCACCCTTTCCAACGACGGCGTGCCGCTGGCGGGGATGGATGCCACGCCGCTTGCGCGTGTGGAGGAAAGCATCCCCTACTTCGACTTGTCCCTGTATGGCCTGGAGCGCTACTACCGCTATCATACTGCCTATGGATGGGGCGGCTATTCCGATAGCCAGGTGGTGAAGCGCCCGACGGCGTTGCATGCCTATATCTGGCTGGCCGAGCGCTACTATCTGGGGCTGCCGGCTGAAGATTGCGGCAAGGGCACATCCGGCATCATGTCCTTCAAGGACGACACGCTGGTATCCTATTTCGACGCGACGGCCGCCTATCGCAGCGGGCGCTTGCCGGCCATCGTGGCCACGCAGGACCCGACTAGCTTGTACTTGTCCAATTTCTGGGGCCACGACCAGAACCTGATGTACTACGTGAACCATGCGTTCCCGCTTATGTCGAAAGGCGTTGGCGCCACCTGCGACTACGTGTTGCTCGAAGATGGCGACTGCATCGATATGGGCCTGTTCAGCTGGTGGGATTTCCGCCTGAACGGCGGTTTCTGCCAGTTCGACCAAGACAGGTACGACATCAACCGCGGCGACAAGCTGGACGTGCGCACCTTGCAGGCATCCACGCTGGCAACTGCCGATGGCAGTCCCGCCGCCCCCGATGCCATTTCCACGCTGAAGGTTGCGCTGTACGATTCCAACTGGAACAAGGTTGCCGACCTGGAAGGCGAGGGCACCTACAGCTATACGTTCGCACAGCCGGGCACCTACTGGCTGCTGGCCACCGATCCGTCTGCCAAGGACCCCAACGCCGCATGCTTCGCGCCTGCGGTCGCCAAGGTGGAAGTTGCCGGTGCGCCCGACCGCGACGAGAACGGCACCTGGCTGCTCGGCAGTGCCGACGACATGGCCTGGTTCCAGGAATGGGTGAACGTGAAGGGCCACTACGACGCCAACGCTGCCATAACGGCCGACATCGACATGACGTCGGTTGAATGGACGGGCCTGGGCGAGACCGTGGGTGCCCTGTATGGCCTGGAAGCTCTTGACGGCATTCGGGTAGACAAGGCGTTTGCGGGCGTGTTGGACGGGCGCGGCCATACGCTTACGGTGGCTTTTTCCGCCGAACCGCTGTGCACGCTGTTGACTGGCACGGTGAAGGATCTGACTATAACGGGCACGTGCTCGGCTCCTGCGGCTTTCACATCTTGCATGAGCTTCGGGGCGCGGCTTTTGAACTGCGTGAACCAAGCTGACGTGACTGGCGCATTGCCCGTTGGCCAGAGCGGGGAACGTGCCTCGGCCGGCATTGCGGTCATGGTGAAAGACGCTTATCGTGTGAGCATGACCGAGGACACGGCCATGCGAATCGAAGGGTGCGTTAACAAAGGCTCCGTGTCGTCTTCGGGCAATCGGGCGGCCGGCATTCTCGGCTCTGTTGGCTCAGGCATGGCAGGCTTCAAGACTACTTGGGGCAACATGCTTACGATTTCGGGTTGCTCCAACGAGGGCGTCGTGTCTGTTGCCGATTCGCGTAACGGCTGTGTCGCAGGTGTTGTGGGCACCAATTCTGTTCAAGATTGCATCGTGCTTGAGAACTGTTCGAATGCAGGTGAAATAGTGGGCGGCGACGCTAACTCTGCCGCGGGCATTGTCGCGCATTCGGAAACCGCAATCGAGCAGGTTATTTCCCACTGCGTAAACACCGGAAACATTACGGGCGCCGCAAGTTACGCCGGTGGCATCCTGGCAAGAGGAAACGGATCGGCTTCGCTTATCGAGAACTGCTGCAACGCCGGAACTATAAGCGGCCACAACGCTGGCGGTATCTCCAGCAGTAATTTCAGCGAGATAAAGAACTGCTATAACCTGGGCGATGTAAAAGGCTCCCTGACCGCCGGGGGCATTGCAGCTATGCACATGGGTTGGCAAGTTCCCGATACCTGGTCCTACATCGGCGCGCCCGTTGCGAACTGCTACACCACGGGCACCGTTTCCGGCGAAGGCGACGTAGGGGCCGTGTTCGGCAAGCTGTACGAGCGCGGTTGGGAAGAGGCCGGCTACTACTCCGGCACCGACTATGCAAACGTGTCCGCCTTCTGGCGCGAGGGAGCGGCAGAAGCCGCCATCGGCGCGATAGGCAACGCATGCGAGCGGTTCGACACGTGCGAGATGCGCACGGCAGAGCAGATGCATGCCGACGCCTTTGCCGCCGAGCTGGGCGATTCTTTCCAGACAAGCTGCCCCTATCCGGTGTTCGCCTGGCAGGAAGCGGTCGACCACAGCTGGGATGAAGGCGTGGTCGCAATCGAACCAACCCTGGTTTCCGAAGGCCAGCGCGTGTTCACCTGCACCGTGTGCGGCCAGACCAGGGCCGAGGTCGTTCCCGTGGCCGACACGTCGGCCATCGAAGAGGCCATTGCGGCTGCCAAGGGCATCGATGCATCGCAGCTCGGCGAAGAACAGCAGCAAGCGCTTGCGGCGGCGATAGCCGTAGCCGAGGCGGCTGCTGCCAACAATGCGACGACCGGATCGCAGCTTGCAAGCGCCTTGTCGTCGCTGGAGCTGCAGGCCGCCAAGGCCGAGGCCGCCATCGCCAAGGCCGAAGCCGCCGCTGCTCAAGCGGCCCAAGCTGCTGCCGAGAAGGAGCTGGAAGACGCCGCGCGCGCCGCATGCGAGGCCGCGGGCACGAGCTACGACGAGGGCAAGACCCCGGCCGAGAACGCCGCTGCGGCCCAGTCCGCGCTGGCCAAGGCGGCCGCAGATGCTACCGCAGCCCAGAAGGCGGCCGAAACCCGCGCCGACGCTGCTGAAAAAGCGGCGGCATCCGGCCTGAAGGCCAACACGATTTCCGTGAAGGCCAAGACCGTGAAAGCCAAGGCCAAGAAGAAGACTGTCGCGAAGAAGGCCAAGGCCTTCGTCGTGAAAAACGCCAAGGGCAAGGTCCGCTTCTACAAGGTGAAGGGCCACGCCAAGATTCTGGTGAAGCAGAACGGCAAGGTGGTGGTGAAGAAGGGCCTGAAGGCCGGCAAGACCTACAAGGTGAAAGTCCTCGTGGTTGCCGCGGGCGACAAGTCGCATGCGCCTGCCACCAAGATCGTTACGTGCAAGGTGAAGGTTTCCAAGAAGTAGCCCCCTGCGCCTTTGGCCCATCCGGGATGCCTGGAAACAGCAAGGCCCGCCAGCTTAGCCGGCGGGCCTAACTTCAAAGATCCCAAGAGGAAGGTCGAGTTCGTCGGGCAGCTTGATGCGGCGGTGGTTCCTGTGGAGATGAAGTCCTCGCGGGGATCGAGCCGCCCCTTCGATGAAACCCTTTCGTGCGACGGCGTTAAGCTCGGCTATAAGCTCGTTGACGGGAACGTGGGCTGCAGCGGCAAGAAGGTCATGCTGCTCTTCAGGGTGTACTGGTTCCTGAAGGCCCAATCGCGCTGGGGGACAGGCTTCCTTGACGAAGAAGAGGTGTGGCGTACCCCATCGGTATGGTAGAGGGGGCTCAAGGGAGGCCTCCTCTACCATTATCATCACCTTGCGCGCTCGATCTCCTCGGCGGGTACGCCGAAGCGCCTGGCGGCCTCCTCGAGCGAGATGACGCCGTCGCCGACCATGCTCGCCGCGATGGCGAGCGCGTCGGTCTTGGCTTTCGCAAGCCCGTCTTCGAATCCCTTGGCCTTTCCGTCTTCGAATCCCTTGGCCTTTCCGTCTTCGAATCCCTTGGCTTGCCCGTCCTGGAACCCGTCCTGGAACCCGTCCTGGAACCCGTCCTGGAACCCGTCCTGGAACCCGTCCTGGAACCCGTCCTCCATCGCTTCACGGCGCAGGTACTCGCGTTCGCGTGCCTCATTGTATTCCGCCAGTAGCATACCCATCACCTCCGCGCGCTTCTGCAGCAGGTACTCCTTCAGTATACCCCTATCGATGCACCAGTTGACCGCAGCTTCGACGGCTCCGTCGAGCTGCATCGTCTCGGCGAATTCGCGGACCTTGCCCACGAGCGTGGAGTAGCCGGCCAGGTCCTCGCAAAGGCCGAGGACCTCGGCCCCGCTCTCGGGGTTGATGTCGATGACCGTGGCGGTCACTTCCAGGTCGAATTCATCGCTCGAGAACGAGTCGGAAAGGCGCATGACGTCGGGAACGTCCTTCTTGTCGTTCCCGATGTAGAACACCACGAAACGCGGTGTGGGCAGCATGATGCGCCGCCGGGCGAACAGGCTCAGCTTGGAGCGCACCACGTGCGCCGCATAGAGCTGGGTGAAGTAGAGCAAGCCGCGCAGCGGCATGTTGGGGTTGTACGTGCTCTGGTGCTCCCACAGGGTCATCTCGTCGTTGATGAGGAAGGAGACGTCGTTATGCATGTTCAGGTACAGCACCCCGTCGAGCGTCGTCATCTCGAGCTCGTCGGGGTCGGTGTAGTCGGTGCCGTTCAGCGCGTTGTACAACGAGAGCGCCCTATCCTTACGCTCCGGAGACCCGAATAGGTCTCGGAACAGCGTGTCCTTATGCCTTTCCGATGCGGGGGCGAGCGCCTCCACCTCGCCCCCGGCGAAGGCAACGCTGTGCCTCAGTGCGCTCTTACGCGTGGTGTCGCGGGTGTTGTCGTTGGAATGTGCGGCCATGATGGACTCCTTTCCCGGTAGCGGCTGTCCTTCTGCGTATGAAGAAGTTTGGGGGGATATGGGGCTCCCAACCTGGCCGGCGCCTGGGCGGCGGCCAGGTTTGATCTTGTGCTAAAGATACAGAACATGTGTACGTTTGTCAAGTAGAAACGAATAAATGTACGTGTAATTGCAACCGAGGGACATCTTTGCGTATCCAACTATGAACGGGTCGGCTTGTCCGGGCGGGTCGCGCGGGCGGTCGGGTGCCGGGGCCTTCAACCATAGTGCGTGCTTTTTCGGGAAGCAGGTCGCCGCGCTTGCAGCCGGGGCTGTTTGTCCGTCTTTGTCTAAAACGGATTTGAGACGTGCGGCACAGGACGTCGAGCCCGCCCGGCGAGGTGGTGCGATTTGCATAAACCGACCAGGTCTGCATAAACCGACCAGGTCGGTTTATGCAAGGTCGGTTTATGCAGAAGGGGACGATGGGCCAAAGGAGGCCGTTCCCTCGACTCATCGTGCCCTATCATGCCAAATAAGGATATAATCGGAGAAGAATATTGCCAAAAGTAAATAATATGTGATAGAGAATGATGATCAGGCACAAGAGGAACCGCGGGAGCGGCGAGGGGCGAAGCATGGCTTGCCATACCGAAACGATACAGAACGGCGGAAACGTCCAGACGGCACGCGACGCGTTCGGACGCAAGACGCCTGTGTGGCTCGTCCCGGTTCTCATGCTTGCGATTGTAGCGCTCGTGTTCGTGTCTTTTGCGATGGGACGCTATGCCGTCCCCATCGGCGAGCTTCTGCAGGGCATAGCGACGCATTTCGGCAACCCCGGCGTCCTCAACCCGGACAGCGCATCCTATTCGGTGGAAGCCGACCGCATCGACCGCGTCATCTTCAGCGTCCGCGGCCCGCGTATTGTGCTCGTGTGCCTGGTCGGCGCGGCGCTCGCGTGTGCAGGCGCGAGCTATCAGGGCATGTTCAAGAACCCGCTCGTCTCGCCCGACATCCTGGGCTCGTCGGCCGGTGCGAGTATGGGCGCCTGCATGGCCATGCTGCTGAACCTGGGCGACTTCTACGTGCAGGTTTTCGCCTTCGTCGGCGGTCTCGCGGCGGTCAGCCTCGCGGTGCTTCTCAACCGTTTGGTGAAGTACGACCCCACACTCGGGCTCGTGCTCGGCGGCATTCTGGTTTCCAGCCTGTTCTCGTCGGGCACCTCGTTTATCAAGCTCGTGGCCGACGCGCAAGACCAGCTGCCCTCCATTCAGTTCTGGCTGATGGGCAGCTTCAACCGCGTGAACGGCGACGACCTGGCCGTCTCCATCGTGCCGCTCGTCGTGGGCTTCATCGTCCTCATGGCAATGTCGTGGCGCCTGAATGCGCTGTCGTTCGGCGATGACGAGGCTCGTTCGCTCGGCGTGAACACGCGTGCCACCCGCCTGCTCGTTATCTTCGCGTCCACGCTGCTCGCATCGGTCTCGGTTGCGGTCGCGGGCGTCATCGGCTATGTTGGTCTGGTCGTGCCGCACCTGGCACGCGCTATCGTGGGGCCAAACTACAAGGTGCTGCTGCCCACGTCCATGTTCGTTGGCGCGTTCTTCCTGCTCGTCATCGACGACATCGCGCGCGTCGCTATGAGCGTGGAAATTCCAATCGGCATCCTCACGGCCATCGTGGGCGTGCCGTTCTTTGTCGTCATCTTCCGCAACCAGATGAAGGGGTGGAAATGATGCTGCTTGAAGTGTGCGATTTGCATGCGGGATACGACAAGGTGGAAATCGTCCACGGCATGTCGTTCACGGCCGATGCCGGCGAGTTCGTGTGCCTCATCGGCGCGAACGGCTGCGGCAAGACCACTACCCTCAAGTGCATGCTCGGACTGCTCGAGCCGTTTTCGGGCTGCGTTCTCGTGAACGGCGTGGACACGACCACGATGGGCGAGAAGGAGCGTGCCCGCCATTTCGCCTACATACCGCAGGCGCACACGCCGCCGTTCCCGTTCACGGTGGCCGACGTGGTCATCCTGGGCCGCACGCCCTATGTGAACACGCTCGCACGTGTGTCCGACGAGGACCGCTGCATCGCTTTCGAGGCGCTCGAGCTGCTCGGCATCGATGGCTTGGCCGGCCGGACGTACACGGCGCTCTCGGGTGGCCAGCAGCAGCTCGTGCTGATCGCGCGCGCCCTTGCGCAGCAGCCCGACGTGCTCGTCATGGACGAACCCACCGCCAGCCTGGATTTTGGCAACCAGCACATGGTGCTTCGCCAGATGAAGAAGCTTACGGAAAGCGGGACGGCGGTGGTCATGGTCACGCACGACCCCGATCATGCGCTGTTTTGCGCCGACAGGGTAGTCGTCATGCACGAGGGCACGGTGCTTTCGGCTGGCACGCCCGTCGAGGTCATGAACGACGAGTGCCTGCAGACCATATACGACACGCATGCGCGCATTGTCGACGTGCATGTGGCCCCCGGTTTCGACACGAAGGTGTGCGTGCCGATTTACGAGGAGGAATCGTAGGCATTTCACGGCATGTGCGGACGACCTTGGGTGCGCCCGGACGGCCCGGTTCGCCTGCAGAACGAAGAGAAGGACCTGAACGTTGGAATTGCTGCAACAAACATATTTTGGCGACGTCTTGCATGTCATCGCGCAGATGCTGCTCTTGCCGGCGGTCATCGCGCTCACCGCGCTCGTGCTGTACGCCGTGTGGTGCATCGGGTCGGTGCTCGTGGAGTTTGGCACCGAACGTTGCCGCTATCGCGCGCAGATGCCCGACCTCCTCGACAAGATAGACGCAGCCGATCCCTATGACCTGCCCTACGTCATTGCGCGGTCGGGTCTGCTCGGATCTCAGAAGCGAGCGCTGCTGAAGCTGTGGGACCATCGCAACCTTCCGGTCGATTCGCACATGGCGCTTGCGAAGCGCCTTATCGAGGAATGCGAGTCTTGCCACGTGAAAGTGCTGCAGCGCACCCAGGTCGTGTCGAAGGTCGCCCCGATGCTGGGCCTGATGGGCACGCTCATCCCGCTTGGTCCCGGCATCGTGTCGCTGGGCCAGGGCGAGACGCTCACGCTTTCGGCCTCGCTGCTCGTGGCCTTCGACACCACGGTGGCGGGTCTGGTGGTGGGTCTGGCCACCTATATCGTAACGAAGGTGCGGCAGCGCTGGTACGACGACTACCTGTCGGCGCTCGAGGCTTCGTGCACGTCGGTGCTCGAGAAGACCGATGCGCTGCGCGAATCCGGCCAGCTGGTCATGGACGGCCCGACGCATTTCCTGGACGACCTCGACCGGTCCATCAAAACGGGCGAGCAGTCTATCCGGGCGGGCGAGGTGCCCTTGGCGCAAGGGGGTGCGCGTGGGTAAGTTCGCGAACCTGAGCGGGTCCGGCTTGCACCGTCGGCGCCGGATAGAGGACGAGGACCCCTTGGCGGGCCTGGCGAACCTTTCGGACTGCATGCTTGTGTTGGCGTGCGGCCTGATGGTCGCACTCGTCGTGGCATGGAACATCGACATCACGGCTGTCACCCAGGTCCAGGCGACCGACAAGACCGAGGTGACCGATGTCAACAACGTCGACGGCGGTTTCGAGGCGGGCGGCACGACCTACGTGGACGTAGGCCGCGTCTACCAGGACCCCGAAACGGGCACCTACTACATATTGGAAGATGCCGACTCGCAGAACCGGGCCCGCGCGTCGGCCGATGAGGACGTCGGCCGCAACGACGAGAGGTAATTGCATATTGAATCTGAGCCGGCACGATGCTGGATGGGCAGGATGTCGGGGGATGAGTCGGTTGAACGTCGGGCGACTTTTCTAGGGACGGAACGGACGATGATGGCGAATCGTGAATGGCAGAGCGCGAAAGGGGGCGCCGCCGGTGCGCGGCAGCTGCTCGTCGTGCTCGTGGCGCTGCTTTTCGCGTTTGCCTGCATGGCGCTCTTGGCCGCCCAGCCCGCAGCGGCTGTTCAGCCGGAGACAGTCCGCTCGGATTCCCTCGGGGAGCAGGACCTCACGCCTGCCCACCCGCCCGATTTCGGTGCCGTCCAGTCGGCCTACCTCGCGTGGCTCGATCCGCAAACCGGCGCCTTGGAGCGTTGCGACGCCGATCATGCGATTGGTGCGAAGGGCGAGGCAAGCTTCGATGTTGTCCTCGTGTACGCAAATGGAGCTGAAAGACGTGCGTCCGAGGTGGGCGAGGCCGTTACCTGGAAACTCGAGAACTACACTTGGGGTGGCGAGACGTTCGCCTCGGTCGACGTCAGCGGCACTGTCAGTCTTTCGCGCGGTGCCTCAAAGCTCGTGTTCCTCAATGCGGAATGCGGCTCGTATGCCGTGGAGGGATCGCCTGTGGTTGTGAGCCTTGTCGACCCCGGAGCTGTGCCCGAGCCCCCCGAGGGAGGCGTGACCGTCGCGTCGGCCGACGTTTCGTGGAGCGCCGGCGCTTCGACGAACACCTGGGGCGCCTATGACGTCGGCGCCATCGAGCTGCCGCGCATCCGTTCGGCCGGCGGCGCGGTGCGCTTGACGGCCGACGTCGCCTACGCTCGCTCGCCTATCGCGCCGGCCACCCTCGCGCCGACGGCCGAGGACGCAGATCTGCTCTGGCGCACGGGCACCTGCTACGATCAGATCGGTGCCCATACGAACACGATGCTCGCGAGTGCAAGCTCAGGCGATGGTGTCGGGCGGATCGTCGCCAACGGCGCGGGCGACGGATGGGTTGTCCTGCGCTGCGATTCGCTTGCCTACCCGGAGTTCGCCGGTCGCGAGATAGCTGTGCGCATCGCGGGCAATGACGCCACTGCGTCCGCCGCTGCGCCGTTCACCATCGATTCGGCCCAGCTCGTCTACCGGGACTCCAACGGCGTGTACCGCGATTACCGTGGCTATACGCTTTCGACATCGCCCACTGCGATAACCGAACCGTTCGGCAGCGTGGCCTTCGATGTGCTCATCTTCTTCGCGGATGGTTCGAGTGCGCGCGCCTCGGCATGCGGCCAGGCCGTGAACTGGACGTTGAAGGGCGCGGCGGGCATCGCCAGCCTTCTTCCTGATGGCACGCTGCGCGCCACGCACGCCGGCAACGGGCGCGTGCGCATCGCGGAAGCGGTCGTTAACGGAACGCATGCCGAAGGGGTATCGGCCTACGTGCGCATTGCGAACAACGATGCGGGCGTGGTCCCCATCGGCCAGGGGCTGTCCGTAACGCCAAGATCGAACTACTGGCTGG
>DMNP01000237.1:359-1845 GCA_003452695.1 Eggerthellaceae bacterium | reverse complement strand
AAGGACGCGAGCCCCATCGATTCCGATAGCTGGTACTGGCGCTCGGCTGCCAACTCCGGCGCGGTGGGCTTCGAGACGCCGCTCGTGGTGGGATCGTCGACCTCGCAGACGTCCATGTGCACATTGGCGGGCATCGTCACCTGGACTGACGGCACAACGACCGTCTCTGCCGACGTTGACGGCGGCGTGCGGTTGTGGTCGGTTGTGGGCTGCACCGACCCGAACGGCAACCCGTGCGACGACCTGGTTGCGGTCGACGAGGCGGGCCGGGTGACCTCCACCGAGACGGGCAGCGGGTTCGCCACCATACGCTGCGACACGAGCGTTTCCGTCTACGACGCCCAGGGCAACAGGACAAGCATTCCCCTGTGGGCAATCCTGCAGGTGGCGGTGTTCCAGCCCGTTGGCGGCGTGGACTACATGGTCATGCTCGACCGCGACGGCAAGGAGCTGAAGACCACCTCGCTCGTCCTTCCCAACGGCGATTCGCTCTATCGGTTCTCCGTGCGCATCTACTATCGCGACGGCTCGACCGCGTCGACCTATCCCGATGCCGACGACTACGACGCGGCGGCCGCGAGCAACCTGGTGTGGAATGTGTATCGCACCGAGGACCGCGGCGAGAAGGAGCGCTACTCGTCCATACGCGACGGCGAGTTTCACGCAGAGACGGGGTTCGCCCGCGCCTACGCGAGTGCGCTGCTCGAGGGCGCGTCGTTCGCGGGCAAGGATGTCGAGTGCGGCGTGACCGTAATCGCCGAGGACACGCTCGAGCCTGCCGAGCACACTGATGCCATCAAGGTGAGCATCTACCATTATTCCGACTACCTCAACCATGGCGCATCTGCGCCGGTTGCCAAGGAAATCACCATCACGCGCGCCCAGCTCGAGGTGATTGCCACCTACAGGACGTGGTACACGTTCCTGCGGCGAAACGGCACATCGTTTTCCACCGTCTACGCGCGCGGCGTGGCAATGGAAAACCTGCTGGCGCTGTGCGGAGTCGACGGCGACCGCCTTGTGTCCATGCTGTTCGAAGGCAGCGACAGCTATGTGCCCGAGCGCCACAGCGCCGACTTCATCCTGGGGTCGCAGTTCCGCTATACCGACTTCTACTACCACGTCTCGCTGCCGGGCATCATGCGCGCGCAGTCGGTTGCGCCCATGCTTGCACTGGAATACTACATGAAGAATAACGCCGGCTACGAGGATGCCACCGACAAGGACAATGCGGGAAGCGACGGGTTCGATTACATGGTCACCGATTCGACCATGCGCATCATCTTCGGCATGACCGGCCCTTCCACGCCCAATGCGCGCCTGTCCGTGACACGGGTGAACGCCCTGACCATCATCGTGGACGATAACACGTTCGCGCCCGAGCAGCCCGACGAGGACGACCCTCCCGTGAAACCCGAGGACGACAAGAAGAAAGACGACCCGGACGATCGGGAGAAACCCCAGGAGAAGGATCCCGAGCGGCCGG
>DMNP01000237.1:0-291 GCA_003452695.1 Eggerthellaceae bacterium | reverse complement strand
CCGTTCCCGGCGAGGACGACCCCGAAGGTGACGAGGACGACCCCGACGCTGATGGAGAAAGCGACGAGGACGACCCCGACCACGAGGGCGGCAAGAGCAACGACCCGGCGACGTCGGGCGAGAAGGGCGATCCCGGCAACGGCACGAGCGGCGGCACGAACCCCTATCAGGGCGGCAAGCGCAACGAGGGTGTGGGCACCGACCGCAAGCGCGGGAAGCAAGTGGCGATGACGCCGCTCGACTCGGCAATGGTCGAGGTGGGTTTCGAAGACGGCACCAACGACGAGATGG
>DMNP01000366.1:3340-11261 GCA_003452695.1 Eggerthellaceae bacterium | reverse complement strand
GCAGAGGGCGAGTCGGCGGGCGGCTATGGCGGGGCCCGGGGGAGCGGGTCGTTGGCCGTTGCGCGTTCGGGAGGGCCATCTAGGAAAGCACGCTCTGCATGAGATGTGTGCAACATGCAGCGCAATAGATATGCTTGAATCCCCATTCCGTGCATAATCTCTGATGGAATGCCAGTCAAACCTTGGCTTGTGCGTAGAAGGGGGATTCAAGTAGATATATTTGATCGAATCCCCCTTCTGCGCACAAGCCCTGGAGTCCGATGACGAAGCCTCAGGCATTATGCGTTAAAGGGGGCTTCAACTCGGCTATTCCTCGATGGAGGGGATGGCGATGATGAACGTGGCGCCGCCGCCAGCGCGGTTCACGGCTTCCACGGTGCCGTCGTGCGATTCCACGATTGATTTCACGATGGCAAGGCCAAGGCCCGTGCCGCCCGTGTTGCGGGCGCGCGATGTGTCGGCGCGGTAGAAGCGGCCGAAGAGCAGCGTGGGATCGATGTCGCCGAAGCCTGCGCCGTCGTCGCTTACCTGCACGATGGAATTGCCGTGCAGCCCCGATAGCTCGATGGAGATATGCCCCCCGGGCTCGATGAAGCGGCTGGCGTTTTCGACCAGGTTGGTCAGGGCCTCCTTCAGGCGGTCGGGACTGCCGAGCACGTCGGGAGCCTCGCCGGATAGGGCCGTGTTCGCCTGGCGTTCCTGCAAGATGGGCCGCAGGGCGTCCAATACGCCTTGCGCCACTTCGCGCAGGTTCACGCGCGAAAGCTCGTCGGCCGGCGTGCTGTCGTTTTCGATGCGCTGCAACGCCAGCAGGTCGTTCACCAACCGGCTGAGCCGTTCGCTTTCCGACACGATGATGCCCGCGAACTTCTCGCGCATGGAATCCGGCAGGCCGGGGTCTTGCAGCATCTCGGCGTTGCCACGGATGGCAGTTAACGGCGTGCGCAGTTCGTGGGCCACATCGCTTACGAATTCGCCCTGGCGGCGGCTTTCGCGCACGAGGTCGGTTTGCTGCGATTCCAGCTTCTTCACCAGCGCGCCCATCGATTCCGACAGCTCGTCGGATTCGTACAGGCGCCCGTCGGGTTCGAAGGTTACGGGCGCACCGGCGCGGTAGGCGCGCACCTTGCGCAGCAGCAGCCGCAGGGGCTCGGCTAGGAAATAGCCTATGAGCAGGCTGAGCACGAACGTTATCAACGCGCCGGGCAGCAGCAGCGCAAACGAGAAACCCGGCAGGCCGTATTGCCACACGCACACGAACAGGATGAGCGATCCGGCGAGGATGGCCAGCAGCGTTGCGAGCAGCGCGAAATATGTCTGAAGCCGCTTTATTGCCTGAACCTATAGCCGTAGCCACGCACCGTTTCAACCATGCCGGGATCGTATCCGGCGGATTCTATCTTGTCGCGCAGCCTCTTGATGTGCGTGTCAACGGTCTTCGTCTCGGTCAGGTACTCCCATCCCCAGGCGTCGCGCAGCAGGTCCTCGCGCGAGACCACCTTGCCGGCGCTCTTCATCAGGCATGCCAGCAGCTCGAATTCGCGCGGAGTCAGGTCCAGCGGGCCGTTTTCGCCTTCTGCCGTGTGCGCGTCTTCGTCAAGCGTTATGCCGCTGGCCGTGATGGCGTTGCTGGCGGGCCCCAGGTCGCTGTTCAGGCTGCGGCGCAGCAGCGCGTGCACGCGCGCTATCAGCTCGCGCACGCCGAAGGGCTTGGCCAGATAGTCGTCGCCGCCGATTTCCAGGCCCACCACCTTGTCCAGCTCGGTGTCGCGCGCGGAAAGGAACAACACGGGTGCCGTTGTTATGGCGCGCAGCCGCCGGCACAGCTCGTAGCCGTCCATGCCGGGCAGCATTATATCGAGGATGAACAGGTCGTAGTGCTTCTGACGGGCGGCGGCCAGAGCGGATTCGCCGTTGTCGAACACATCCACTTCGTAGCCGTCCTTGCGCAGGGCGTAGCCCACGAATTCGGTGATGGAGCTTTCGTCGTCGACGACCAGTATGCGCTTCGCTGCTTCGGTCATGGTGCCTTCTCCTGTTCGGTCCTGTTCGGTCGGAGTCGTGGCGGGCAATTGCTTCACGGTTGCTATAATACCGTTTGCCAAGCGAAATCGGGCCCTTTCGCCCGATGTGCACATGTTTTTTCGAAAGGGGACGGAATGCTGCTGGCCATCGACATCGGCAACACCCAGACCGTGATAGGCGTCTACGATGGCGAAGAGCTGCGTCATATGTGGCGCATTGCCAGCGGGAAGTCCGACACGTCCGACGAGCTGCGGATGAAGCTTTTGCCCTTGCTGGAATCCGAGGGGCTGCACGCGAGCGCGGTGTGCGGGGCGGTCATGGCGTCGGTCGTGCCAACGCTCGGCGCTTCGTGGCAGCGCGCGCTGGCGCGGACCTTCGGGTTCCAGCCGGTAATCTGCTCGGCGACATCTGCCGCCGGCCTGTTCGACACGACCTATGCCAATCCCTCCGAAATCGGGGCCGACCGCATAGCCGATGCCGTGGCGGCTCGGTTCCTGTACGGCGCCCCAGTGGTGGTCGTGGATTTCGGCACGGCCACGAATTTGGAAGTTATCGATGCTCAGGGGCGCTTCGTCGGCGGCATTATCGCACCCGGCCTGGAGACCTCGGCCGCGGCGCTGTTCCTGCATGCGACGAAGCTTCCCACCATCGACCTGGCCGATCCGGGAAGCGCCATCGGCACCAACACCGTGCATGCCATACAATCGGGCATCGTGTATGGCGAGGCAGACCGCGTGGACGGCTTCGTGCGCCGTGTCTTCGCGGAGCTGGGCTACGAGGCGCCGGTCGTGGCGACGGGCGGCCTTGCGACCACCATGGCCCCGCTGTGCCGGACGGTGACCGACGTGAACCCCGAGCTGACGCTGCTCGGATTGCGGCTCGTGCACGAGGCGGGCGCCGGCCGTCCCTGAACGAGCCAGAACGAACCGACCCGGACCGGACCGTATCGAATCGAATCGGCCCAGAAGGGAAGCGCGCCCGTCCCCGCTTTCGGAAAGCAGGGTCGGCGTCCTTTCAAGCGATGTTCCAAGGAATGCGTGAAATGCTTATGAGCAAGAACCGATTTGCGGAAAACCCGAGTTCAACCGATGCCGTAGAGCCAGCCGATAACGCGGACTTCGCGGTGAGCACTGCCAGCGCCAACGACACGCGGCTGCTTGGCCAGGCGCTGGGCTCGTGCTTGCGCGCCGGCGACGTCGTGTTGCTGACGGGCGACCTGGGCGCGGGAAAGACCCAGTTCGTGCAAGGTGCGGCAGGTGGGTTGCATGCGGCGGAGGTGCCGATAAGCCCCACGTTCAACATCGTGCTCACCTACGGGTCGGGGCGATTGCCGCTTCATCATTTCGACCTGTACCGCCTGGACGACGCCGAGCAGCTGGAGGACATCGGCCTGCGCGAGTACCTGGAGTCGGGCGGCGCCTGCTTCGTGGAGTGGGCCGAGAAGTTTCCCCAGGCTTTCGATGAGTTCCTGGGCGTGGAGCTGCGCAAAGTAGGAGACGAGGCGCGCCTGGTCGTCGCGCATGCGCGGGGCGAGCGCCCCCAGGCCCTGCTGGGGGAATGGCGCAGGGCCTGGCAGCGGGCGTCGGAAGAGGACGCGGGGGATGGCGCCGCGCGCTGCGGCAGGGGCGAGGTTTCGCGTGTGGCGACCTCTCTGGCCGACGAGGCGTCCCCCGTGGATGCATCGCCCCCGTCCGTGGAAGCCGCACCCGGGCAAGACGAGCCATGCGTGCTTGCCTTCGATACGGCAAACGAGGTGGTGGCGCTGGCCGTTGGCGTCCTGGATGCACGCAATCGCGATGTGCGGGCGCTGGCCACGCGCGAGGTGCGCGCACACCGGGCTTCCAACACACAGCTGCTTCCCCAGGTGGATGCCCTGCTTGCGGAATGCGGCGTGCGGCGCGGCGACATTGCCTGCGTGTGCGTGGGCCGCGGCCCCGGGTCGTTCACGGGCGTGCGCATAGCCATGGCCACGGCCAAGGGCGTGGCGCAGGCGCTTGGCGTGGGGCTCGTGGGCGTTTCCACGCTCGACGCCATCGCGTGGAACGCGCAGGCCGCAGGCGTGCGCGGGCGCGTACTCGTCGTGGCCGACGCCATGCGCAAGGAAGTGTATCCCGCGTGGTTCGATTTGGATGACGATTCCGCGCACCGTCGAAGCGCCGACCGGGTCGTGAAGGCCGAGGATTTCGCACGCGAGCTGGAATCGTCCGACCCCGATTTCCGCGATGT
The DNA here is from genome assembly GCA_003452695.1 of Eggerthellaceae bacterium. GTDB lineage: Bacteria > Actinomycetota > Coriobacteriia > Coriobacteriales > Eggerthellaceae > UBA9715. Next base: position 7,010 of record DMNP01000366.1, on the reverse strand, counting down.
TCAGATATGCGGCGACGGCCTGGTGAAATATCTTGAAGAACTCGCGCCTTTCGGAACCGTTCTTTCCGACGGCCTGTGGGATGCGACGGGTCGCGGCCTGTTGCTGGCATTGCGCGCTGCTTGGCGCAACGGCGATGCGGACCCATTGGATGCGACGCGCCACGACCCTGCGTTTGCCCTTCCCGTGTACACGCGCCTGTCGGATGCCGAAGAGCACGAGCGTACGAAGCTGGCACTGGGCGACGAGCGAAACCTGAAGACCGGCGTGCGGGATTTGGCGCCCGACGGCGGCGTGGGCAGGCAGACCATGCATGCAACCGCCGTGCTGGCGGCCGTGCCAGACCGGGACGGCGTGGTCTACCGGCCGCTTGCGGCATCGGATGCGCCGGCGGTGGCAGCGCTGGAGGCGCGCGCCCTCGGAAGCGATGCTTGGAGCGAGCGGCTCGTGGCCGACGAGCTTTCCCAGCGCGACCGCAGCTGGTGGGTTGCCGAGCATGCGGGGCGGCTCGTGGGCTATGCGGGCGGTTTGGTCGTGGACGGCGATCTTCAGGTGTTGAAAGTGGCGGTGGAAGATGCGTGGCGGCGGCTGGGCATTGCGCGGACGCTGCTGGCGCACCTGGCGGAAGACGCGCGCAACCTGGGGGCTTCCACGTGCTCGCTGGAGGTGCGCGCTTCGAACGATGCCGCACAGGCGTTCTATGCGCATCTGGGGCTTGTGCGCGTTGGCGTGCGGCCGCGTTATTATTCGGATGGCGAGGACGCGGCTATCATGCAGGGGCCGCTGCCGCTTGCCGCCCACGACGTGGCGGGCATGCATTTGCAGCGTCTTCAAAGCGACGAAGGGCCCGCGGCTGGCGACACGGCGGCCTGCATCGGGCCGGCCGACAGCGCCAAGGTCCAGCGACTTTCGGAATCCGAACAGCCTCCTGCGCCCGATTCACCGAAAGCGCAGTCGCCTGTTATCCTTGCCATAGAATCGTCCTGCGATGAAACTGCGGCCGCCGTCGTGGACGGGCGCGGCGTTCTGCGTTCCGACATCGTGGCATCTCAGATAGATTTCCATGCCCGCTTCGGGGGCGTCGTTCCCGAGATTGCCAGTCGCAAGCACATCGAGGCCATCTGCGGGGTGTGCGCGGAAGCCCTGCAGGTGGCTGGCGTGGACTGGTGCAATCTGGATGCCGTTGGCGTAACTTATGCCCCGGGGCTCGTGGGCGCGCTCGTGGTGGGCGTGGCCTTCGCCAAGGGGGCGGCATGGGCGTTGGACGTGCCCTTCGTCGGGGTGAACCATCTGGAAGGCCATCTGTATGCAAACAAGATAGGAGCGCCGGATTTCCAGCCGCCTGCCGTGGTGTCGCTCGTGTCGGGTGGCAACACGATGCTCGTGCACATGCGTGCCTGGGGCGACTACGAAACGCTCGGTGCCACCATAGACGATGCGGTGGGGGAGGCTTTCGACAAAGTTGCAAAGGCCCTCGGGCTGGGGTATCCCGGCGGCCCCGTCATATCGCGTCAGGCGTCCTGCGGCAATCCGGAGGCCATCGATTTCCCGCGCGCCATGCTGCATTCGCACGACCTCCGGTTTTCGCTTTCGGGCCTGAAGACGGCCGTCGTGAACTACATAAACAAGGAACGCCAGGCGGGCCGCCAGCTGAACGTGCCCGACATCGCCGCAAGCTTCCAGCAGGCGGTCGTGGACGTGCAGGTTGCCAAAGCCGAAACTGCGTTGAAGCAAACTGGTGCGCCCACGTTTTGCCTGGGCGGCGGCGTGGCGGCGAACCCCATGTTGCGGGCGGCCTACGAAAGGCTCTGCCGGCGATTGCACGTGCGCCTGGTCATGCCCCCGCTTTCCAGCTGTGGCGATAACGCCGGCATGATAGCGCTCGTCGCGCTCGACCGCTACCGCACGGGCGCTTTCTTCGACCTGTCCGCCGATGCGTATGCACACGCCAACCTGGACGAGCCGTACTAGCCTGCCTGAAAGTCGCTTCGCGTTCGGCAGGCTGCAGAATACGGGAGATGCGCGCCCTTACGTCAGGCGCTTCAGGATGGTCAGCGTATTCTTGCCGCTCTCGTAGGCGTACGATACGTCGTCCATCATTTTCTTCACCATCAGTATGCCCAGGCCACCTTCGCTTTCCATCAGGGCTTCGGCTGATGTGTCGGGGTCCTCGCGCGCCAGCGGGTCGAACGGTACGCCGCGGTCCAGGAACTGGATTACCACGCGCAGCGGATCGTCGAGCACCTCGCAGCGCACTTCCACGCCGTCTTCGGGCAACAACCCTGCATAGTTTACGATGTTCACGATTATTTCCTCGATGGCCACCTCTATGTGATAGAGGGCCTTCGGAGGACAATCGTACTGCGAAAGCTCTTGTTTCACGAATTCGACGATGGGTTCGGGATCCTCGTCGTTCGCGGGGACGGTCAGGCTTCTCATGAGCTGGCTCCCTTCCGCTTGCCTTATTCGAAGGTAAGCATTGCTGCGAAACCGGTCATCTCGAATACTTCCATTACGGTTTCCTGGGTGTTCCTTACCAGCAGCGAACCGCCGTTTGCTCGCACGGCCGAACGCAGGCGCTTCAGCGCGCGCAGGCCGGCGCTGGCAATGTAGTCCAGGTTCTCCAGGTTCAACACGACGTTTGGCGCCATCTCGGCCGCTTGCGTGAATGCCGTATCGGCGTCTTTTGCCGCTTTCACGTCCAGCCTGCCTTCAAGCTTCAGTTCTACGGTATCGCCATCCACGTTGGTCGCAATCTCTAGCATATCCTTCTCTCCTCGCAGCGGTTTGCAGAAAGTCACGAGTCGTATTACTGCAGTATTCTACACCTTCGCGCTGTCGATGGCGCTGTCGGCAAAACAAAAGCGCCGTTGGCTTGGCCCTGGGTAACAGAGTTCACACGCCCCCCTTGCTCGACCGCCGGCTTGGCTGCATAGAGTGAACTGTAACGGCCATGGGAGGCTGCGTTCATTCAGGCTTGTGCGCCACGTGCACGGCCGCTATGCCGCCGGTGTAGTTCTGCCAGGTAACGTCGCTGAACCCTGCCTGGCGCATCAGGTCGGCCAATCCGCGCTGGTCGGGGAAGGCCCGGATGGACTTGGAAAGGTACACGAATCCCGAACGGTCGCCGGTGATAAGTCCGCCCCAGAACGGAATGAGGTGTTTCAGGTAGAACGTGTACAACGCGCGCCACACGGGGTTTGGCGGCGTGGAGAACTCCAGGCACACCAGCGCGCCGCCCGGCTTCAGCACACGGAACATCTCGGCAAGCGCACGTGGGCGGTCGGGCATGTTGCGTATGCCGTAGGCCATGGTCACGACGTCGTAGCTGGCGTCGGCGTAGGGGATGTCCTGCGCGTCCACCACGTCGAAGTCGATGGGCACGTCGCCGAAGTCGCCGTGGGCCTGGTGCATGCGCGCCACTTCCAGCATGGCGGGCACGAGGTCGGTGCATTGAATGTGCGCGGGCCGGTGCCAGCGCGCCACCCAGCGCGACACGTCGCCCGTGCCGCCGGCGATGTCCAGCACGTCGTGATGGGGCAGGATAGGCGCTTGGCGCATCATTCCGTCCAGCCAGCGCCGGTACGATCCGAAGCTCGATACCGCGTTGAACAGTTCGTAGCGGCGCGCGATGAACGAGAAGATGTCCTTCACGCGTTCGGTGGAAAGCTC
>DMNP01000366.1:2370-3265 GCA_003452695.1 Eggerthellaceae bacterium | reverse complement strand
CGGTGGCGGTGTCGACGGTCGTCGGCTGATTTGATGCAGTCGGTTCTATCATGCGCCCAGTATAGCAGATGCGAATGATGCATTTTCTCTGAGGTAATGTATCATCGGGGATACCGTATGAACTTTGGCGCGGTTGCGCGGGACGATGTTATTATTGCAGGCTGTATGTGAACGTTTCGGCCGCGCATGCACGTGGGGCCGGTTGTCTGTGGAAAAGCCCGAGGAGCAGCATGTCTAAGAAGCAGCAGAAGTCGAGTCAGAAACTAACGGCGAAGCAGCGCGAAGAGCGCATAAAGGCGGCGGAAGAGCGCGTGCGCAGGGAAGCCGCGGCCAAGGAGCGCAAGGAGCGCACGAAGCGGATCTTCACGATCGTCGTCTGCGTCATTCTGGTGCTGGCGCTCGGAATACCGACAATGGGCCTGGCCGTTCTCGGCGCCGGCGCCTAAGACGATGGGTGATAGCCTGTGTTTGGCATAGGCGGTTTCGAGCTATTCATCATCCTTATATTCGCGTTCCTGATATTCGGGCCCGAGAAGCTGCCCGAAATAGGTCGCACCGTCGGGCGTGCCATCGCGAAGTTCCGCGAGGCGCAGCAGGACATGAACGAAGCGCTGGGCGACGAGAAGATAATCGATTTCAACAACCCGAACGAGCCCTTCAAGGACCCCATGGAGGCGCTGGACAAGTTGGCGCAACATCAGGAGGACAAGCGCAAGGCCAAGCAGTCCGCTGCGGCGAGCGCAAAGGCAAACGCCGCGGCATCGGCGGGTGCCGTCGGCGCAACGGCGGCAACGGCCGTGGCGGCCGCGAAGTCTTCGTCGCCGGCCGCGGGCGCCCCGGCTGCAGCCACCGCGTCGGAGGGTTCGCAGGCAGCTGAAGCGACGGGCGAGGCAGG
>DMNP01000366.1:0-2294 GCA_003452695.1 Eggerthellaceae bacterium | reverse complement strand
CCGGCGAGCCGCGCCGGGAAAGCTTTACCGAGCGCAAGGCCCGCTACGAGCGCGAACGCGCGGCGCGCAAGGCCGCAGAGGCCGCAGCTGCCTCTGGACAGGCTGGTTCCGACGCCAAGCCCGCAGCCGAGGCCGTTGCCGAAGCCGTGACCGAAACCGAAGCCACGGCAACCGATTCTTCAACGCCAGCGGCAGGACCCGCATCCGAAGACCGAGCAACCTCCGCGCCTGCCGCCGATCCCAGGCCCACCGCCGTGCCCGCAGCGGGTGCGGATGATGCAGCTGCACGCGAAGGGGGCGAAGCGTAATGCCCATCGGTCCCGCACGCATGCCGCTTATGGAACACCTCGGCGAGCTGCGCATGCGCTTGGTGCGCATCGTGGTGGTGCTGCTCGTCGCGGTTATCGTGTTCTACCTGGCGGCGCCCACGGTCATCAGCATACTCATACTGCCCATCAGCGATTTCCTGCCCGTTAACGACAACGGCGAGCAGCTGAACGTCATCGGCAGCATCGACCCCTTCACCGTTAAGTTCAAGGTGTCGTTCTGGACGTCCATCGTGGCCACGTCGCCGTTCATCCTGTGGCAGGTACTGGCCTTCTTCCTGCCGGCGCTGAAGCCAAGCGAGCGGAAGTGGTTCGTCCCGACCTTTGCGGCGGCCGTCGCGTTGTTCATAGCAGGTACGCTGTTCTGCTATTTCGTCATCCTGCACCCGGCGTTCGAGTGGCTAACGCACCAGGCCAACGGCTGGGGCACGCTGCTGCCCGACGCAGTGTCCTATATAAACATCATCATCGGGTTCGAAATAGGCTTCGGCATTGCGTTCGAGTTGCCCATAGTCATATTCTACCTGGTCATCTTCAACATCGTGCCCTATCACAAGCTGCGCGCTGGCTGGCGGTTCGTCTACGTGGGCCTGCTGATATTCGCAGCGTGCGTTACGCCCGACGCCAACCCGGTCACGATGCTGCTGCTGTTCGCCGCGCTGATAGGACTGTACGAGCTGAGCCTGCTCATAGCGCGCGTGGTTCTGGCCAAGCGCATAAAAAAGCAGCAGCAAGAGGAAATCGAGCTGTACGGCGAAGACTCGGCGGAAGACCAGGACTAGGCGCGGGCGAGGACTAGGGCCGCATGCACGAGATGGGCATCATAGCGGGCGTGCTAGACGTGGTGAATGCCTCGGCAGCCGATGCGGGGGCCAACCGCGTGTTGTGCGTGAACCTGCGCGTGGGCGACATGACCGAGGCCATAGAAGACGCGCTGCAATTCGCTTTCGAGGCGTTATCCGAAGGCACGCCGTGCGAAGGCGCGCGGCTGGCCGTGGAATGGGTGGCGCCAACCAGCATGTGCTTCGAATGCGCAACCGAATTCGAGCACGACCGCTTCCATCGCACGTGCCCCGCATGTGGCAGTTACGAGACGGTGCTGCTTACGGGTCGCGAACTGGAAATTGCCTCCATCGAAGTGGACCTGCCCGACGATGGCGGTACAACGGGATAGCGCATTCGGCCAGGCCGGATTGTGCCGACGATCTGGGCCGCGAGGAACGGAGTGAATATGCGTATCGATATAAACAAGCCTATCCTGCAGAAAAACGACGCGCTCGCCGCCGATTTGCGCGCGCGCTTCGCCGAGCACCACGTGTATGTGGTGGACCTGCTGGCAAGCCCCGGTTCGGGGAAGACTTCCACGATACTGGCGACCATCGACGCCCTGCGCGACGAGTTCAACATAGCTGTCGTCGAAGGCGATATCGCCAGCTCGGTGGATGCAGAAAAGATAAAGGCGCAGGGCATTCCCGCCGTGCAGATTAACACCGGCGGCGCCTGCCACCTGGAAAGCGCCATGCTGAAGCGGGCGGTGGACGTGCTGGACCTGCAGCGGCTAGACCTGATCATCATCGAAAACGTGGGCAACCTGGTGTGTCCCACCGATTTCGATCTGGGCGAGAACGCGAAGGTAATGATCTTGTCGGTGCCCGAAGGCGACGACAAGCCGTTGAAGTACCCGGGCATCTTCCAGGTGTCCGATGCGGTAATCCTGAACAAGGTGGACACGCTGCCCGTGTTCGATTTCGACCGCCAGGCCTTCGACACTGCCGTGCGCGACCTGAACCCGAAGGCGCCCATCTTCCCGATTGCCGCCACCAAGGGCGACGGGGTGGAGGAATGGGCCGCGTGGCTGGCCGAACGCGTGCGTAACGCATAGCTTCCGCCGCCATGCGAACCGGCGTCGAATTGTTTCGACGCTTTCCGAGGCCGGACCAGCGGCGGGGCGGGGAGAGGGGTGAGGGC
>DMNP01000343.1 GCA_003452695.1 Eggerthellaceae bacterium | reverse complement strand
AGGACGGGCAGCAGGTCGGGCGTGCGCTGCACGGAGGCATATGCCTCGGAGACGATCTCGTCGAGCGCCTCTTCGACGGCGAGCTTCTTCTTGCGCGCGTGCTTTGCGGCCGCAGCGGCGTCCTTGAGGACGGTGAGTATCGTTCCCTCGACCGGCTTGCGAACCGCTTGGAACGAGACTTCGACGGCGCGCGCGAATGCCGCGTCGACGGATTCGGTAGTGAGCTCCTCGGCGTCGGCGGAGCCCTCGCACAGGCCGCGCAGGATCTGCGAGGTAATCACTCCCGAATTGCCGCGGGCGCCCATGAGCGCGCCGGTCGTCACGGCCTTGCGCACCTCGGCACCCGGAGCGCCGAGCGGCAGCGAGCGCACGTTCTTCACCACCGATTCCAGCGTGAGCGACATGTTCGTGCCGGTGTCGCCATCGGGCACCGGGAACACGTTCAGCCGGTTTATCTCCTCTTTGCGCTCCGAAAGGTTCTTGCTTGCCGCGACTATCGCGTTTAGCACGTCGATGCCGTTGAATTCAGTCATGTTGTAGTCATCTTCCTGATAGGTATTGGACATGGCTCGGTCGAAACTGAGCAGCTACATGCGCACTTTAACGTCCTGAACGTGCACCTCTATCCCCTCTACGGGTACGCGCGCAACCTCCTTCAACGCGAAGCTGACGGCATCCACGAGGTTCTGCGAAACGGCATTGATGTTGATGCCGTATTCGATGACCACGTACAGGTCCACATGCACGCCCTCGTCCGTTTCCTGAAGGGTGATGCCCCGCCGCAGCCGCGAAGTGGGCAAAATCTTGGCGATGCCATCTGCTGTGTTCGGAGTGCCCATGCCGACGACTCCATAGCATTCGAGCGCCGCGTGGCCCACCATGTCGGCCAGCACCTCGTGCGCTACATGCAGCTTGCCCGGAATAGGTTCTGCCATGAGAAACGTCCTTTCCGATACGGGCCGGCAGCCCGTCCATTGCATAACTTGCCCAGTATACTCCAAGGGCCGAAGGCGTTCGCGCCCCAATTCCGATAACGCAGAAAAGCCCGCTTGGCGGGCTTTTCGTGTGCTTCTATAGGGCGGGCCTTATGCGCGCTCGACCTTGCCGGCCTTCATGCAGCGCGTGCAGACGTTTGCCTTGCGCACGTGGCCTTTCGAGTCGCGAATGGTGATCTTCTGGATATTGGGCTTGAACCAGCGGTTGGTCACACGGTGCGAGTGGCTGACATTGCGTCCCGCAGAGGGCTTCTTCCCGCAAATTTCACAAATCTTAGACATTGCAATCAACTCCATATTAAGCGATTCATCACGGCTTTTACCGTATAAGCCAAACTAGCCAACAAACTATAGCACAAGCTTTTGCCGCTACCAAGCATTTTTTTGGATTCGCCTAACGTCTACAGATGCGTCGTTATTGCGTCGTTACTGCCCTTTGCCCGGCCAACGGCGGGGACGGGAAGGAGGGATTCGGGCTTGGCTTCAGCCTTGCCTTCGATTCTTCAGGATTTGTGGCTGCAGAATCGTCCGCACCCCCCGGCGCAAAATGCATGAGATGTCGCGAAATGCGCGGTTCGGCAAGGTTTCGCATGGGGGATGGTGCATTACCTCTGAGGTAATGTATCATATACGATGAGACGGTCCGAACATCGATAGGAGGTAGCTATGATTACGATAGAAGGCGCGGGGACAGATTTGGCGAAGGTTGCAGGCGGCGGGATTGCGAAGCAGGACCGGGTGCTGACCGTGGGACAGCTGGAACTTGCGCTGCTTGCGCGTTTCCCGCGCTCCGATGCCGAGGAATGGGACCGAACGGGTCTGCTCGTGGGCGATCCGGCAACGACCGTTAAGGGGGTGGCGGTTGCGCTCGACCCAACGCGCGATGCCGTGATAGCCGCAGCCGATGCGGGCGCGAACGTGCTGCTTACGCATCATCCCGCATTCCTGGACCCGCCCGCGGCGATTTCGCCTTCCTACGAGGTGGCGCCAGCACCTGGCGTCGTGGTGTACGAGGCCGTGCGCCGCGGCGTGGCGCTCGTGAACTTCCACACCGCGCTCGACGTCAGCCACGAGGCAACGCACCTGCTATCGAGCATGCTGAACCTGGATTTCCAGCGCATCCTGGTGCCGAGCGGAAACGATCCCGATAAGGGATATGGCCAGCTCTGCACCGTTCGCCCCTCGGACGCGCCGCTCGACGTGGCCCATCTGGCCGCCCGGTGCACGTCTGTCTTCAAGCGCACGCCGCGGGTCTGGGGCGATTTCGCGTCGGACATCGACACGGTCGTCGTGGCCAACGGATCGGCGGGCAACGTGGTGGACGCCTGCCTGCGCGCAGGTGCGAGCTGCCTCGTGTGCGGCGAGATTCGCTACCACACGGCACTCGACGCCCTTCAAGCGGGACTGAACATAATCGAGCTCGGCCATGATGCCAGCGAACTTCCCCTGGCCGCGGTCCTTGCCCGCGCAGCCGCAGATGCGGGCATCGCTTCCGATTGCGTGCACGTGCTGGAGCAATCCCCGCATTGGACGACTCCCGAAACCACGCGCCTTTAGATAAGCGGGGCCAGTTTCGCCTAGGAACGCGACGTGAAGCGCGCAGTCACGCGCGAGACCAGGTTGGTGACGAGGCGCATTTCGGGTATGCGGAACAGGGCGCACAGGCCGAAGGCCGCCACCAGGCCGATGCCTCCCGCCACGACCAGGCGGATGAAGCCGCCGAGCATGCCGGAATCGACCGGGATGACGCGCGATACGCCGTAGGCCAGCACCGTCGCCACCGCCGTGGCCACGAGCACCCTCACGACGAGCCAGGCCACCGAACGCAGGTCGAACGAACCGATCATGCGCCGCAACAGGGCAACCAGGATGATGCTGCAGGCACCGTAGTACACCAAGTCGGCAATGGGCACGCCCACCAGCCCCAGCACGTCGGGCCGGCACAGCAGGTAGTACAGCACGCACTGCACGACGACCATGACGCAGCTGACCACCGCGAAGCGCGTGAACTTGCGCATGGCGGCGAACACGTTGTACATGAACATGAGCACCGCATAGAAGGGCAGGCTGTACAACCAGGCGGCCAACGTGGTGGAAACGTAGGTGACGTCACCCGCGCCGAACGCGCCCGCCTGGAACAGCTCCATGAGCGGGATGGCCAGGGCTATCATGATGCCCGCAAGCGGGATGATCAGCAGCAGGTTGCCCGATATGCCCGAACGCACGAGCTCGCGCATGGTCTGCCAGTCCTCCTTGGCCACGGCCTCGCCCATTTCGGTGAACAGCGCGCGCGAGAGCGACACCGCGACCACCCCGTAGGGCAGTTGGTACCAGGTCCAGGCATACAGCAACGTGGAAGGGCCGTTGTCGCCCACCTGCAGCGAAAAGGCGTTGCGGCAGGAAAACGCCACGAGCGTGCCCACGATGTAGAGCATGGTCGGCAAGGCTATCTTCATCGCCTCGACGAGCGCAGGGTCCTTCAGGTTCACGTGCAGCCGGTACTTGAAGCCCATCTTCACGAGAGCCGGAATCTGGACGAGCGCCTGCACGGCCACGCCGAGCGTCGTCCCCACGCCGAGCACCAGGATGGCCAGGTGCTGGTCGTAGGCCGACAACGGTATGTAGGCGAAAAACGAGACGATGACGAGCACGTTGTTTATGGCAGGGGCCACCGCTGGCAGGAAGTACACGCGGTTCGCGTTCAGCACGGCGGTGACGATGCCGCTTACACCGTAGAACACTATCTGGAAGGCGAATATGCGGAAAAACGCCACCGACAGCTCCACGACCTCGTCGAATTCCCCCACCGTGAAGGTCTGCGTGGCAATGAGCTGCGGCGCGAACACGCTGGAGAGCAAGGTGAGCGCGCCGAGCACGATGATGGTAAGGTTCAGCAGGTTGCACGCGAAGTCGTTTCCGCCGCCCGCGCCCTTCTTCTCCTTTTCCAGCAGGTACACGGGAATGAACGCAGCGCCGAGCAAACCGCCGGCCACCAGGTCGAACACGACGTTGGGCATGTTGTTGGCCACCTGGTAGGCGCTTGTGACCATGGTGTTTCCCAGGGCGAACGCCATCGCCCACGTGCGCACGAGCCCCGTCACGCGGGATATGAGCGTGGCCGCCGACATAAGCGCCGTCGACTTGGCCACCTCGGTATGCGTCTCTTCCGAAACGCTGCTCATGTCCCCTCCCCTTCATGTCCGATTGTCGCCGCCCATGGCCCGGCAAGCGGCGGGGACGGGAAGAGGCGCGAGGGCGATTCTGCAGGCACGATTCCTGAAAAATGCCAAGGCGGAGCCGAAGCCAAGCCCGAATACCCTCTCCCCGTCCCCGCCGCTGGCCGGGCCATGGGCAGTAACGTCCGATTCGCCGCCCATGGCGAAATTCGGTACAGGTCGGCGAAAAACCGCCACGTGTGGTTTACCATAGCCACGAGCACCCGAACCGACGGTTGCGTGCAAATACAGGAAAAGAGCCCAGGAGCGCCATGAAGATCTTCATCGTGTCCAACAAGGACAACCCCCAGACCATCGACGCGCTGTTCCAGATTGCCGCGTACTTGGACTCGCAGGGCATCGACCACTTCGGCGCGGACACGCACGAGCTGCCCGAAAGCCACGAGGCAATCGAGCCCTATGCCGCCGCGCTGCGCCAACGCTTCGGCGCCGGCTACGACCTGATGATCACGCTCGGCGGCGATGGCACGCTGCTGCGCGCCGCGCGCCTGGCCTGCGTGCTGGGCACGCCCATTCTGGGCATAAACTTCGGACATCTGGGATTCCTGACCAACAAGGCCGAAGACGGCGTCATAGCGCTTATCGTGGATGCGCTTTCGGGAGAGATAATCCGCGAGACGCGCATGAACCTGCGCATCGACGTGGAATGCGAAGGCGACGAGCAGGGCGGCAACGGGCGGCCCCGCTCGTTTTTCGCCATGAACGAGATAGCCATCGCCCGCGGGGCGCTCGGGCACATCGTGGACTTCGACTTCTCGGTTTCGGGCGACCGCATCGCGCGCATGCGCGGCGACGGGCTTATCGTGTCGACGGCCACGGGGTCGACC
>DMNP01000214.1 GCA_003452695.1 Eggerthellaceae bacterium | reverse complement strand
CCAAGAGTCTCGAGTCGAGCTTTATCAAACACGATCCAAAGGCCGACGCGAGATATGCGCCGCGCATTCTAACCAACAGCGAATCGTCGGGCACGAACGTCCTATCCGTGCTCAAGCGCGAGCTACGCAACTGCATCAGCTTTGATTTTTCCGTCGCGTTTATAACGGACAGCGGCATACAGACGCTCATCCCCATCCTCCTCGAGCTGAAAGAACGCGGAATCCGAGGAAGGATTCTGACCTCGACCTATCTCAACTTCAACGACCCAGGCGCGTTGAGGACACTCCTCGAATTTCCCAACATCGAGACACGCGTTTATCAGGGAGAGCACCACGCAAAAGGCTATTTCTTCGACAAGGAGGGGCTCTCGACGATCATCATCGGGAGCTCGAACTTGACCCAGAAGGCCCTTACCTGCAACAAGGAATGGAACGTCCTCTTCCACACATATGAAAAGGGAGATTTGCTCGGGGAGACAAAAAGAGAGTTCGATTCCCTCTGGACGAGCGAGCAAAGCGTCGTGCTCACGCCGGAATGGATAAGCGAGTACGAGAACTTCCGCAAGTTGCACCGCCCGGCGCAGAATCACCCGTTCGCAAGCGGTCCTATACAGCAAGCCACCACATCCCAAGGGTTCCAGCCGTCAGAAGAACAGGCCAACGAATTACAAGCCGCCCTACCCAAAATCATCCCAAACACAATGCAAAAGCATGCGCTTGACGCGCTCGATGTGCTGCATGGCCGCAACGAACCACGCGCCCTGCTCGTCTCTGCAACCGGCACGGGTAAAACCTATCTCGCAGCCCTCGACGTGAAGGCAACGCAACCTGCAAGAGTCCTCTTCGTTGCGCACAGGAAGCGAATCCTGTCCGCGTCGCTCGAGAGCTTCGACAGAGTGCTTGGGGCGAACTACACTTACGGAATCTACGGCGGAACACAAAGCTCACGCGATGTCACATGCCTGTTCTCGATGATCGGCATGCTCACGCGCAGGCTCAATGAATTCCCCCCAGACGCCTTCGACTACATCATCATCGATGAAGCGCACAGGACCGGTGCCTCTAGCTACCAATTGATCCTCGACCACTTCACCCCCAAATTCTGCCTCGGCATGACAGCGACGCCCAGCCGAACCGATGGGTACGACGTCTACAGCCTGTTCAACCATGTCATCGCATACCGCATCACCCTGCAAGACGCACTCGACAACGACATGCTCGCCCCGTTTCATTACTTCGGCATTGCGGATTTGGACATCGATGACGAGGCGGTCGACGACTTGAGCCTTTTCTCGCGCCTGACATCGGAAGAGCGGGTCCGCCACATCATACAGAAGATCGAAGAGTATACCGTAGACAAGGCTGGGCGCCGTGGCCTGATTTTCTGCAATCGTAACGAAGAGGCCGAGCGCCTGTCCAGCATGTTCAACGAACGCGGGTACCGCACGGTCGCCATCAGCGGGGCAACGAGAGAGAGCGAGCGAGACGCTGCAATCGCCAGGCTCGAGTGCGGGGAGCTTCAATACATCTTCTCGGTCGATATCCTGAACGAGGGGGTCGACATACCGTCGCTGAACCAAATCATCATGCTGCGCCGCACCGAGTCGGCCATCGTGTTCGTGCAGCAGCTCGGACGCGGCCTGCGAAAGCACGACGACAAGGAATACGCACTCGTCCTCGATTTCATCGGCAACTACCAGAAGAACTATCTCGTCCCCATTGCCCTTTCCGGGGACCGCACCTACAACAAGGACAACCTGAGGAAGACGGTCAAGGAGGGTAGCACGGTCATCCCCGGCTGCTCGACGGTCAGCTTCGACCGTGTCTCCGAAGCTAGAATCTTCAAGGCACTCGAACAAGGTCGCTTCGGGCAGGCACGACTCATCCGCGGCGAGTACGAGAACCTCAAGCAAATCCTCGGGCGCGTTCCGCATCTGATCGAATTCGACGAGAACGAATCGATAGACCCGATGCTCATCATCAGGAAGTACGGATCATATGCTGCCTTCCTCGAGAGATATGATGAGGACTGCGGGCATTGCTTTGGCAAGGGAAAGCTCGAAATGCTCAAATTCCTCAGCCAGAAGCTGGCAAGCGGCAAGCGTCGGGACGACATCGTCTTGCTCAAGGCGCTTGTCCTGGCGTCGGGCAAACGGAAGCTTTTTTACTCGCCGTCCAACGCAAGCGAGGCGGGTGCAGCCCGCGCCCTATCGGCAATCAACTTCCTCACCGGCGCGTTTTCCACCGCGGGTGTTGAAATCATCATCAAAGATGGATCAAGTCTGAACCTGAGCCGGCGATTCGAAGAGGCGCTCGCCGACGAGAACTTCAGGCGGCATGTGCTCGACCTCATCGAGTTCGGCCTTTCGCGCAACGAGCGGAAGTATTTCGAGACGTACAAGGACACCGACTTCGTCTTGAACGCGAAATACACACGCGAAGAGATATGCAGGCTGTTGCATTGGGACAAGGAGCCAAATTACCAAAACGTCGGCGGCTATTTCCACGACAAGAAGACGAACACGTTTCCCGTGTTCATCAACTACGAGAAGGACCCCTCTATCAGCATCACGACGATGTACGAGGACCGGTTCGTGTCGGACCGTGAGCTTATCGCCATATCCAAAAGCAATCGCACGCTCAGCTCGCCAGAAATCATAAATCTGAGAAATGCTGAGCAAAACGGCATGCGATGTTTCCTATTCGTCCGCAAGAACAAGGAGGACAAAGACGAGGGCACAGAGTTCTATTTCCTCGGTGAGATGCACCCGACGGGCGACTTCAGGCAAATTGTGATGCAGGGAACGACCACGAGTGCGGTCGAAATCGCCTACAGGCTGGAAACCCCAGTTAAAGGCGACTTGTACGATTACTTCCTGAGCGACCTGGACGTCGACATCCAAGAGGGCGTCCGTTGACCCACATGGCACTACCCCACATCAGTTCAACGATAAGATACCCGACCTCTTGATGGCCTCGACCACCTTCACGTCTGCGGGAAGCCAGCCAACCGAGTCTATCGTGCTCGCGCCCAGCCATATGGCGGCGCTGTGCTCTAGCAGGTGAGGGTGGCCTTCCTCGATATGCGCGACATAGCAGCGCATGCGCAGGTGGAAGGTAGCGTAGTCGTGGTCGACGGTCACGAGGAGCGAGTCGACGCCGACCGTGACGTCGAGCTCCTCGCGTATCTCGCGCACGACGGCTTCTTCGGGCGACTCGCCTGGCTCTATCTTGCCTCCTGGGAACTCCCAGCCGCCCGCGAAGTCGCCGTACCCTCGTTGGGTGGCGAGTACGCGGCCCTCGTGGCAGATGATCGCGGCTACGACGTCAATAGATTTCATGCTGGTAACTCCTGTCGGCAACAGCGCAATACTAGTTGAAAACAGAGCGGATCATAGAAACTTTAGACAAATCGCTCAATCCCCCTCATAGCAAGGAATCCTTTCAGAGCCGCCACATGCCCGCAGAAGGCTAGCGCCGACGCTTCCTCGGTTCGGGCAGCTCGGGCAGCATATCGGCCACGAGAGCGGGCAAGGCGACGATGGAGAGGTGTGGGGCCAGGACGCGCGAGGTGATGCCCCTTTCCGCATCCGGCAAGAGAGGGTTCATCACCTGCGCTTGGCCGAAGCGGGGTACGTGATGTAGGCGACGCCGAGCGAGGCGGCTATGAGCACGATTACGCAGCAGATGGTGAAGGCGGGGCCTATCGTGTCGTTCGTTATGCCCCACACGATGGAGGCCGCGCCGATGCCGGCATCCAGCATGAGCAGGAACAAGCCGTTGGCAGCGCCCCAGCGCTCGGCGGGGGAGTTCTTCACGGCCAC
The DNA here is from genome assembly GCA_003452695.1 of Eggerthellaceae bacterium. Classification (GTDB taxonomy): domain Bacteria; phylum Actinomycetota; class Coriobacteriia; order Coriobacteriales; family Eggerthellaceae; genus UBA9715. The sequence continues at coordinate 985 of DMNP01000214.1, read as the reverse complement.
GGTCTGGTTAACGGGCAGCGTCATGCCCAGGCAGATTCCATAGAACACGCCGGCCACGTAGAACACGGCATCGCGCATGCCGCCGGAAAGCAGCGGCAGCGTCGTGCACAGCAGCAAGAGGTAGCCGACTATTCCCGCAACCACCGCAACTGCAAACAGCCTGATGGGAAGCACGCGGTCCATGAAGGCACGCGACGAAATGCGCACGACGATCATCGACACGGCCGACAGCGTGTAGAACAGGCCCGCATTGCCCACGCCAAGCTGCGTGCCAAGCAGGCCGACGAAGAATATGCCGAACCCGAATGCCGGCGATATCACCATAAGTGGAATGCCGCCCGCAAGGGCACGCGGTTCCAAGATGCTGTTCAGGCTGAAAGCGCGCCTGCCATCGTGGCCGTTAGCCGGACCGGCTGCGGTTTCCCGGGCGTTCCCGCCATCGGCGCTCGCGCCCGCCGGGGCGGCCGCATCGGTTGAGGCGGCCGCCCCGGCGCCCTCGACGCCGCGCCTGCCCCCCACCGCAGTTTGCGGCGCTGTTTCCGCACTGCGTTTCGCCGCCATCCTGCGGTATGTGGCCGTTTCGGGCAGGCGGCCCGGATTGCGCTCGTAGCGGCAGAAGGCGCAGAGCACCAGAGAGAGCCCCGCCGCCACGGCAAGGCCCCAGAACAGGTTTTCGGGCGGGTTGCTGGACACAAGCGCAATGGCGATGGCGGGACCGACCGACATGGCAAAGGCCTGCCCCAAGCCGTAGTAGCCGATGCCTTCTCCCAGACGTTCGACTGGCAGAACATCCGCAGCAGCGGTTGCCGACGCGGTCGTGACGGCCGAAAAGCCCAAGCCCTGCAGCATGCGCCACAGCATGGCGGTATCCAAACTGGCGCTTAGGGCCGCGCCGAGCACGCCCACCAACAGCACGACGGCCCCACCCGCCATGACCAGAAGCCTGCCGCGCATATCGGCCAGCGGCCCGGAGACGATTCGCCCG
>DMNP01000025.1 GCA_003452695.1 Eggerthellaceae bacterium | reverse complement strand
TATTCGTGGTAGTGGTAGTAGAGCGACTTGCGCCAGTTTTTCGCCTTTTTGCCTTGCAGGAGCGGCAGGAACGAGCGTCCTTGGATGTCAGAGGGCACGCTCAGGCCGGCCAGTTCGAGAATCGTGGGCGCATAGTCGATGTTCTGCACCATTTCGTTGATGTCGCCGTGTTTCTTTGCGCCCGGGAGATAGACCACGAGCGGCGTGCGGAACGACTCTTCGTACATAAACCGCTTGTCGAACCAGCCGTGTTCGCCCATATAAAAGCCCTGGTCGCTCGTATAGACGATCATGGTGTTGTCGAGCAGGTTGTTCTCGCGCAGGTAGTCGATGACGCGTCCGATGTTCCTGTCGAGCGAGTGAATCACGCGCAGGTAGTCGTGCATGTAGCGTTGGTATTTCCATTCGGCCAGCGCATTGCCCGTGAGCTTGTCGCGCTTGAACTTCTCGATGATGGGCTGATAGTGCTGGTCCCAGCGGGCTCGCTGCTCGGGATTCATTCGGGCGTAGTTGTTGCGACCCCACTTGTCGAGGGCTGGGTTCGGCGAGTGCACTTCGTGCTCCTTGTCGTGCATTTTCAGGTCGTAGAGCACGTCCATATCCTTGATGATGCTCATTTCCTGCTTCTGCGCGGCAAGCCGGCCCTCGTAGTTGTCATAGAACGTGGCGGGCAGCGGATAGGTCTTGTCGTTGAAGAGGTCGAGGTCGCACGTGTCGGGGTTCCACACGCGGTGCGGCGCCTTGTGGTGGAGCAGCAGGCAGAACGGTTTTTCCTTGTCGCGCTTGTTCGAGAGCCAGTCGAGCGCCACGTCGGTGGTGATGTTCGTGGAGTAGCCCTCGCGCTTCACCTTTTCGCCATTGCGGATGAACTCGGGGTTGTAGTAGTCGCCCTGCCCGATGAGGATGTCCCAATAGTCGAAGCCTGTGGGGTCGCTCGTCAGGTGCCATTTTCCGATGATAGCCGTCTGGTAGCCCGCTTTCTGGAGCAGCTTCGGATAGGTCTGCTGCGAGCCGTCGAAGGTACGCGTGTTGTCCGTAAAGCCGTTGGCGTGGCTGTGTTTTCCCGTGAGCATACAGGCGCGCGAGGGCCCGCTCAGCGAGTTAGCCACGAAAGAGTTGGTAAACCTCACGCCGTTCTGTGCAATCCAGTCGATGTTGGGCGTGTTGATGAAACGGTTGTCGTAGGCCGAAATCGTCTGATACGAGTGGTCGTCGCTCATGATATAGACGATGTTCATCGGCTTCTGGGCCTGCGCCTGGGCGAGGGCGGGAAGCAGCGCGGTTGCTGCGAGTGCAGTTGCTTTCTGATTCATTTTCTATCGTTTATGGTTGATTGTTGTCAGTTGAAATGTTTACAGTTTGCAAATTTAAACAAAAATTCCGAACTGTAAAAAGAAACGGACATTTTTTCGCCATGAGAGCAGCGATTTCGGAAAAAAGAATTATCTTTGCATCCGCAATAACAATCATTTACTTTTAACGACTTAAAATTTCGAGAATTATGTTTGAAGGACAACCCAAAGGTTTGTTTGCGTTGGCACTTGCCAACACGGGTGAGCGATTCGGCTACTACACCATGATTGCCGTCTTCGCGTTGTATCTAAGGGCTAATTTCGGACTTGAACCCGGCACGGCAGGATTAATCTACTCCACCTTCCTCGGTCTGGTCTATTTTCTCCCTCTCATCGGAGGTATCTTAGCCGACAAGTTCGGATTCGGACGCATGGTCACCACTGGCATCATCATCATGTTTGCCGGCTATCTGCTACTTTCTGTGCCGCTGGGAGGCGACACCGTAGCGATGCTGGCGATGCTGGCTGCGCTGATTTTCATCTCACTGGGGACGGGCCTGTTCAAGGGCAACCTGCAGGTGATGGTCGGCAACCTCTACGACGACCCGAAGTATGCCGACAAGCGCGACTCTGCATTCTCGCTTTTCTACATGGCCATCAACATCGGTGCGATGTTCGCCCCTTCAGCTGCCACCGCACTGACGAACAGCCATCTCGCGAAATCCGGTCTCATCTACAAGGCGGACATCCCCGCTCTGGCGCACCAGTATCTCGCCGGGAATCTTCCCGACACTACCGCCCTCCAGGACCTCCAGGGCATGATGCCAGGACCTGACATCGCGTCGATGGGCCTCGGAGACTTCAGCCAGTACTACATCAACTCCCTTTCGACGGCTTACAACCTCGGATTCGCCGTAGCATGCGTATCGCTCATCTTCTCGATGGCGGTGTATTTCGGCTTCCGTTCATGGTTCAAGCACACCGACGTCAATGCCAAGCAGGCTGCCGCCTCCAGTGAGAATGTCGTGGAGCTCACTCCCAAGCAGACCAAGGACCGCATCGTCGCCCTCTGCTTCGTCTTCGCAGTCGTCATCTTCTTCTGGATGGCTTTCCACCAGAACGGCTCTTCGCTCACATACTTTGCGCGTGACTACACCCAGGCTACCGTCGCCGGACCTCTTCGTGTGGGCTTCAATATCTGGTCGCTTGCGCTGATCGCCGTCTCTGTCTACACGCTTTTCGCCGTGTTCCAGAGCGAATCAGCCAAGTCGAAGATTATCTGCGGCGCCATCACGCTCCTTCTCTGGGGCGGCGCGTATGCCCTCTATAGCGGCATGCCCGAGGTGGTCAGCATCCTTCCTCAGCAGTTCCAGCAGTTCAACCCGTTCTTCGTGGTAGCCCTCACTCCTGTGTCGATGGCTATCTTCGGCGCTCTCGCCAAGAAAGGCAAGGAGCCTTCCGCTCCTACCAAGATTGCGCTCGGTATGCTTGTCGCCGGCCTTGGCTACCTCATCATGCTCCTCGCATCTTCCGGTCAGCCCGCTCCTTCGACCCTCAACGGTGCAGTCTCGCCCGACCCCGTGGTCCCGACCTATCTTATCAGCACCTACCTTGTGCTCACCTTCGCCGAACTCCTGCTCTCTCCTATGGGCATCAGTTTCGTCACCAAGGTTGCTCCTCCGAAGCTCAAGGGCCTCATGATGGGCCTCTGGTTCGCCTCCACGGCTATCGGCAACTACCTGAGCTCCATCCCGGGCCTGCTGTGGATGAACGTCCCGCTGTGGGCCAACTGGGCCATCCTGATGGCGCTCTGCGTCATCGCCGGCGCCATCATGTTCGCCATGCTCAAGCGCATCAACGCCGCTACGGCGGAATAGTTGCCCCGCGGCTGTACAACCCTGCTTTGACGCCCCTCCAGGGGGCTGTCCCCATAGGGAAGGTCCGGACTCCGGGCCTTCCCTTCTTCTTATCTTCGGGATCCTGGCGGGATTGGACGGGGAGGGGCCTGCGCACGTTGGCCCGTGCCGTCGGGATAGGAGGTGCTCGCTGCGTCCCCGAAAGACGGACGCAGCGAGCAAAAACCCAGGCAAAGTGCTCGCTATGTCCGGGAAATAGGGACGCAGCGAGCGGGTGTGCGGGGGCGTTGCGGAGGGCGGA
>DMNP01000205.1:8283-11723 GCA_003452695.1 Eggerthellaceae bacterium | reverse complement strand
GTGGAATTCGCGGGCACCTATCCGCTGCCCGAGGCGCAGCTGGACCGCTTCCTTATAAAGCTTTCCATGGGATACCCCACGTTGGACCAGGAAGTGCAGGTCGTGCACAACGTGAAGGCCGCCAAGGCGCGCATCGGCGCGGTCGTGGGCGCGCGCGACATCCTGGACCTGCGCGCGGCCGCCGAAGAGGTTATCGTGTCCGACCCGGTGGCGCGCTATGCCGTGCAGGTGGTCACGGCCACGCGCACGATGAAGGAGTGCCGTTTCGGGTCGTCGCCGCGCGGGTCGCTGGCGCTCGTCTCGCTGGCGCGCGCCAACGCGCTGATGCGCGGGCGCATCTACGTCATGCCCGACGACATAAAGTACCTGGCGCCCTACGTGCTGGCCCACCGCATCGACCTGACCCACGAGGCCAAGGTGAACGGCCGCACCAACGAGGCCGTCATCCAGACCATCCTGGATTCGGTGGCCGTGCCGCAAGTGTCCGACGACGTTATCCAACGCGGCCTGGACAACCGCTAGCCGTCCGCAGGCCCCGCCGCGTGCCGCCGGTCCCGACGCGCGCGCCGCCGCCGACCGCGAAGCGCACGACCCGAAAGGAACGAATGCCCCGCATAGCCGCCATAGACCGCCTGGCCGACGCCCGCAACGAGCGCAAGAAGCGCCGCGAGCGCACGCGCGCCCTGCGCTCCTACGAGCACCGCGGGCGCGGCGCGGTCGTAGCCAAGGTTTTCGCGTGCGTGCTGATGGTCGCGGCCTTCGCGGTGCTGGGATTCCTGGTGGGAAGCGACCAGTACCAGGCCACGCTCATCGGCTGGATTCCCTGCATCATGGTGCTCTGCGGCATCGGGCTGGGATGGGTCTACATCCGCGTGCTGCGCCACGGCATCCGCTACGAGGAGGCGCTTTCCGTACCCGAATGCCAGCGCGATTCCGACGTGGTGTTCACCATGAACTTCAAGAACGCCACACCGCTTCTGGCCACGCGCATGCGATCAACCTTCTTCATCGCCGACATGTTCGACAACGTGGCCAACGAGATGTCCACCACGCTCAGCCTGGCGCCCTTCGAGGACTACGACTTGTCGCTGACCACGCGCTTCGAGCACATCGGCACCTTCCATGCGGGGCTGAAGTCGATTACGGTGGCCGACTTCCTGGGGCTGTTCACCTACACGGTGGAAAACAAGTCGAACCAGGTGGTGCGGGTAACTCCCAAGATAATCGAGCTGGACGGCATCCGGTTTTCCAACGAGGCCATGGACGAGGCCACGAAGGCCGCGCGCTCGGTGCTGGCCGATTCCATGGACTATGCCTACGTGCGCGAATACGAGCTGGGCGATCCGCTGAAGACCATTCACTGGAAGCTGTCAGCCCGCGCGAACAACTACATGACGCGCCTGTACGAGGTGTACACCAACCCGAGCGTGGTGGTCATCATGGATTTCTACGGGCCGTCGGATGAGTCCACGGACCTTATGTCGATGTTCGACGCCGTGGTGGAATCGGCGTTTTCGCTGGCGCGCTACGCCCGGTCGAAGGGCATGGACACCGAAATCCATTTCCGCAACCGCCATGGGCAGGAGCAGACGTTGTATTCCGTGGACGAGGGCAAGATATCCGAAATCGTGGCCGACCTGCCGCGCATGTCCAACGACCCCGCCGATGCGGTGGGCGCGCTGGACATACTGCAGAAGCAGATTACCGCGGCGCGCGGCTTCAACAACATATTCGTGTGCTCGGCCAACGTGGGCGCCGACATGGTGTCGGCCATCGTACAGGCCAAGGTGCGCCGGCGCACGCCGAACTTCATCGCCGTCGTGCCGCCGAGCCTGGTCGGGCGCGAGCGCGACGACTACTGCGCCAACCTGGGCAGGTTGGAATCGTCCGACATCGCGTATTCCATAATCTCGCGCTGCGACGAGCTGGCCTATGCGGTGGGGGGTGATGCGTAATGCCCGCAGACGACAGCAGGCCCGCGGGCCGCACAGGCCGCCTGGCGCTGTTCCTGCGCGCTGCGGTCTTCGACTACGTGCTGGTGCTCGTGGTGTGCACGGCGCTGGCGTTCACCGTGTCGTACGGCTTCAACAGCGCGCCCGACCTGCGCGGCAACGTGGGGCTTATCGCCGGCGTGTGCGCCGTGCTGCTGGCGGCGCTGTACGCCAGCGGCTGGTCCAAGCGCGCCCTGCCTGTCTCGGCCGTGCTGTACGTGCTGTTGGCCGCGGGGGCGGTGGCGGCCATATCGTCGCTTTCGCCCGAGGCCACCGACCTGTTCGTGGACGGCCAGGTGAACGACGTGGAGAACAACTACGCCGTGTTCGGCCTGGTGGTCGTGGTCATACCGCCCATCGTGTACCTGTTGTCGCGCCGCACGTGGGGCGTGGCGCTGCTGTTCTTCGCGGGCGTGCTGGCCTGCGGCACCATCCAGTTCCTGTACCGCGACTGGATAAGCTCGCAGCCGGGCACCATTGCCGCGCTCGTGGCCTACGTGGGCATGGGCGCGCTGTTCATGATGCAGGGATACCGCCAGGGCGTGCTGAAGTCGCACGTGGTGAAGCGCACGTCGTTCGCGTCGGCGTTCGCCTTCGGCGTGGCGGGATCGCTGCTGTGCGCGGGCGTCGGCGTGCTGGCGTTCTTCGCGGTTATATCGGGCCTGGGGCTGACCACGGTCGACGCCAAGCCCTTCGAGGACTATTTCAGCCGGCCGGTCATCGAATACGACGGCACCTTCAACCAGCAACCGGTGTACGACCCCAACGTGGGCACGAGCAGGCTTTCCGACGAGGTGGACACCACCAGCGACGACGAGTACGGCGCGGAAAGCGAGCAGCAGTCTCCAAGCGTCGGGGGCTTTTCGTTCGTTGCAACCATCATGGACACGCTGGACGTGGAGGACTGGCAGGAGCAGTTCGAGGCCATCCGCTTCGACGTGCCGGTGCCACTGCGCATTCTGTTGGCGTTGCTCCCGCTTGCGGTAATCGCGGCCATCGTGTTCGTGCGCTACCGCATGCGCGAACGGCGGTTGCGCAAGATAGAGCAGCACCCCTATGCCGAGCGCGTGGCGCTGCTTTACAACTTCTTCATGCGCGGCTTCGAGCGCATGAAGGTGGAAAAGCCGGCCACCGCCACGCCGCTCGAATTCGCGATGTCGTCGGCCGGCGAGCTGGCGGGCTTCATGCGCAACGATTCGCAGGCCGACCTGCTGGGCATAACCCTTATCTACCAGCGCGCCGTGTACGGCGCCGGCAACGTGTCGGCCGAGGACTACCGCTACGTGCGCGACTACTACCAGGCGTTCTTCAAGAACGCGCACGCCCGCATGGGCCACCCCCGCTGGATCTTGCGCGGCTTCTGGCGAATATAACCAGGCGCGAATGGGACGCCAAGCGGGACGCGTTACTGCCCGCGGCTCGGCCGGGAGACCCGCCCCGGGCATGGGG
>DMNP01000205.1:0-8185 GCA_003452695.1 Eggerthellaceae bacterium | reverse complement strand
GGCTCGTTTTCAGCGAGGCCGGGCAAGCGTGAGCTTGCCCCTGTACTGGCTTCAAACCCCTATCCGATGACGTTACAACAGATTATTGGGCCTAATTCCTATTAAATTCTAATGTTAGCCGAAGCCAAGCCCGAATCCCCATGCCCGGGGCGGGTCTCCCGGCCGAGCCGCGGGCAGTAACGCGTCCCGCTTGGCGGCAGCCGACGCACCCGATTCAATCGGCACGTTTCGTACCGTATTGCAGCGGTTCGTTTCTTTTTCGGAACCGTCGCCGAATCCTGTGATATTTCGCTTACGAATAGATGCGGTAAAGAATATACTTTGCAGGTTATTATATGAAAGTGGCAATAGTCCGAATTGCGAATAGAGAGAGGGACATGCAGGAGAAGCGTGGCAAGATGCAGTGCGGCAGGCGGTGCGCGGTGCTTTGCGCCCTGGCGCTCGTGCTGGCGGCCATGCTGGCGGTGCTGCCCGGCTGCAAGTACTCCGACGTGCTTACCATGCACCTGGAAGACCCCGACATCGGTACGTTGGACGAGAACGCCGAGCCCATCTACGAGCAGAATCCCGATGCCGAACAGCGCCCCGATTTGGCCGACGTGTCCGTGGACGACGCGGACGACGAGAACACGCAGGTGCAAACCTTGCCGCACTACGACCCCAACGCACCCGACAACGGCCCCACCACCCAGCGCCTGAAAAGCCCCGACACCCCGCACGAAGAGGAGGCAACCGAAGGACAGGAGCCCGACGCCGACCAGGAGCCCGACCGCCAGGGCGAGGCCACGCGCGAGGATTCCGAAGAGCAGGGGAGCAGCGACGAGCCCGACCCCGCAGAAGAACCGGATCAGGAAGAGGAAGAGGAAGAGCAGGGCGAAAACGAGGGCGGCGGACAAGAGCTGACCGACGACGAGGCAGAAGATCCCCAAGAATCGCAAGAAGGCGGCGGCGGGGGCACAACCGTGGTCGTGGACCCGGAGGATGGTACGAACAACAACGACGACCTGGCCAAGGGCACGGTGGCGGCGGTGGGCGAGTACGCAACCATCGCGCAGATGCTCGGCGGCGCGGGAGCGCTTGCCGCCTGCGACCAGGAATGGCTGGACGCACGACAGCAGGACGGCACCTTCCCGGGCGAGCTGGAGCGCGTGGAAGCGGCCTTCAGCGGCGATGGCACGCAGGCCGGCAGCTGCAACGTGGATGCGCTCGTGAACACCATCCAGCCCTCTGCCGTGCTGTGGGACAGCACGGCCAACGTGCCCAACTTGTCCGAATCGGACCGCGCCGCGCTGGAGGCGGCGGGCATCCGCGTGCAGGGCGTGCCGCACATCGGCGAGCTTACGACCGCAGACATTTCGGTCGTCGGTGCCGTGCAGGAGGTTGCCGGCGTGCTTTCCGGTGCATCGGGTCTGGACTACGACCCCGCCGGCGCGGCCGAGATGTACCAGGAATTCCACGACCGGGTGCTGAAGAAGAGCTACGAGGCCAACAAGGGCTATTCGTACAAGGTGACGGATTCGCAGTACGCGAAGCTCTACCAGGACACCCCGCTGGCGGGCCTGACCGATGCCACGACCACGCGCGTGACAACCGTGTACGCAGCCAGCATGATGACGCCGAGCGTGTCATCTGCCAAGGTTGCCCAGACCGCCACCACATCCGACGGAGTGATTCGCCTGGCCCACGACGGGCAGACGCTGGACGTATCTGACGGCGTGGCGCTGTCGGCCACCTCCAACACGGGCCAGTACCTGCTGATGGACTACTATCTGCAGCTGGCAGGCATTATGAACAATTCCTACGACGGCGATAAGCCCGATTCGCAAGGCCGCCCCTTCATCATCATGCCGGGCAGCACGACTGCCTTTGGTACGTCCGATCGGTTCGGTTCGCGCATATCGTCCTCGGCGCTGTTCTACAACGCGGGCGATGCCACCGTAACAGCCAACTGGCACGTGTTGGGCAACGACGATTTTCCGGCCATCCTAGCGGCTGATACGGAAATCGCCGGGGCCATTGCGGCGTCGGCCGCCAAATCTGACGGCCTGTACCACATGGAAAAGCCCTACCAGATAACCGTCGTGCCCTCGGGCATTGCAGGCATCTGGAGCGAAGGGCATGTGGACAGTTTCTTGCTGTCGCTTTGGGCGTTCCGGGTGAAGGATACCGCCAACCTGGAATACGCGGCGAAGGAAGTGGCCAGTTTCTACAAGACGTTTTTCCGTTGCGACGATTGGGAGGAAGTCGTCGCCGATTGGGACAGCGCCTATACGGCGCGCTAGGTGTCACCTCTACGGTGAAGGGCTTGCGGCGAAAGGAGGGAAGGAACAGGCGGCCCTACCGCGGTAAGAAAGGGAATGCGGCACGGTGCACGGCGCCGACCGCAGGCAAGAAAGGAAACCTATGAGAATAAGCAAGAAAATCCGCGAAGGCAGCGCGCGCGTAACGCGTGCTGCCCTGGCGGGCGTGCTGGCGCTGGGCCTGGCCCCCCTGCCCGCCTTCGCATCCGACCTGACCACCGGGTCGATCGAAGTTGCCCCGCAGGCCGATGCCATGAGCGCCGACGGCCAGATAATCGCCGCAGCCTACGCGGCGGCCAACCCGGCTCCCGAAATCCTGGGCCTGGACAACCCCAACCAGCGCGACGCGGACGAGGCCGAGAAGACTTACAACTTCTTCGGCGACCCGGACATCAACACGAATCCCGACCCGTACCTGTACAACCACCACAACAAATTGACTCCCGGCATCACCATTGGCGGGCGCCAGGGATCGCCGATGTCGGCGCTTGCCAACTACGTCGGCGGCGGCGACTACACCACCAATCCCCAGGATGCGGTGTGGGAACTGCTTCCCCACATCATCTTGGGCACGGGCTCTGACAACTTCCCCAACAACGATCCGGAGCAAGAGCACGACTTCTACGCAGATAACGCGCGCAAGGTCGAGAAAGCGCGGGGGCTCGATGCTGACTCCTACAATCCCGTTGCCGTTACGTACAACCGCAATAACCTGCCGACCATGATCCAGACGATGTATCGTCTGGCCGCTGCGGCAAACGAGGTCTCTGCTGCCGATAGCAGCCTTTCTGCACGCTACGGCGACCCGATGGAAATCGCGCAGAACTACGAGCGCTACATCCTGGGCCAGAAGGGCCTGGTGAAGCAGGCCATCGACACCGGCAAGGTGAAGATGAAGACCATCGCGCTCGTCAGCAACTACGACTCCTCTGCCAAGACCTACACCATCATAACCGATGGCGTGGCCGAAGGCACGGCGACCACCAACCGCTATCTGGAGGCTGTGCAGGGCGTTGCGAACAACTACTACGACACGGTGGGCGCCTTGGGCGCTTCAGGTGTTACAGCGCAGCAGCTGAAGGACAACGTGGACGTTATCATCATCGGTGGCCAGGCCTCGATGGACTCGACCGCTTTGGCAGGCTTCCTGCAAACCGACGGTCTTCTAGACAAGACGTTCTATTGCACGAACTGGGCTTACGGCTCGGCCTTTGGCACGACGGTGAACAGCGTGGAGAACGCCCAGAACATCGGGCGCATCCTGCCCTGCGTCTACCCCGAGGTGCTCGACCAGTCCGACATGATTGCGTACTACTACGAGACGTTCTACCATCTGAAGACGGGGTCTGTCGCCTCTGTCATGGCCGAGCGCATGGACGGCGTGCGCAACTGGGCCAAGACCGACAGCGCCTCCTACACCAACTGGGAGGTCAGCGACTACACCGGCTACGTGCACGACGACGTGCAGGCCAAGCTCGTCGAGGGCGTTAGCTATCTGAATTCCCAGTCCGGTCTTTCCGACTATCTGACCCCGACCGGCAACGTCGATAAAGACGTCTTGAAGGTTAACCTTGAAAATGCCACGGTCACGGTGTCTGCCGGCATACTCGAAGATGGCAAAGCCGAGCCCGAACCGACGGTAAAGTACGGCGCCAGCACGCTGGCCAAGGACGTCGACTACACGGTCAGCTATACCGACAACACCACGGTTGGCGCGACCGGCACGGTAACTGTTACCGCCGTGGATGGCAGCAACTACGAGGGCAGCAACTCCGCCACCTTCAAGGTCATCGAAAGCGACAACTTTTCTGCTTTGGAAGCGTCGCTTGACGGCGAGTCCTTCACGTACACTACCCGGGCCATCGAACCTGCCGTTTCCGTTAAGGACGGCGTGACCGCGCTCGTGCAGGGCACCGATTACACGGTTGCCTACTCCAACAACGTGAAGGCCGCAGCTTCTGATGCGGAGGCCGCGCCGACTGCCACGATTTCCGGCATCGGCAACTATGCAGGCACTATTACCAAGACCTTTAGCATTACGAAGGCCGAGCCGAAGGGCGTTATAACTGCGAACAAGTCGGCGTATGTTGTCGGCGATGCAGTGACGCTTACCGCTTCGGTCGATAGCGTCTACACGAAAGATGGCGGCACGGTCGATGCGTTGGCGGCCACGTCGAGCAACGAAGATGTCGTGAAGCTCGTAACGACGCAGGGGCCAAGAGGTTCGAGCAAGGCATGGACGGTCGTGGGACCAGGAGAAGCCACGATTAGTCTTGCCCCGGCTGCAACCGACAACTGCGAAGCCCCTGAAATCAACAGCGTAACCATTACGGCAACGATTGATTTGTCCGGTGCAAGCGTGAAGAAGTTCGATTCCACCTATGCGTATTCGGGCGAAGCAATCGCCATTTCCCCTTCGGTCACAGTGAACGATGTCAAGCTGACGCAGGGCGCGGATTTCGACGTGGTCGTGAAGCAGAACGGCCAGAACGCAGAGTTCAAGGAAATGGGCGTCTACGATGTTGCCATCGTGGGCAAGGGGAGCTACTCCGGAACTATCGAGAAGAAAATCGAAATCGTCCCGTATTTCACGGTGTACTTGCAGACGGGCGACGATGAAGCCGTGGCTAAGAAGGTTTACAATACAGCAGACGAGTTCGCAGCGCTGAAGTCCGCTTCCAGCGATCCGGTTTCGGCGCTGTTCTATGCTGGAAACAACTGGAGCGTCGCCACCGCTGCGACGTATGTGACGCTCGACGACCTGTTGTCGGAAGCGGGCATTTCCGATTCCTGGGCAGCCGGTTCGACCATTTCCTACGACGGTAAGAGCGGCAAGAACGCGAATGTGTTCACGTACGAGCAGATTCAAGCCATGAGCAATTTCTATCCTTCTGCCCAGCAGGATAAATCGAATACCGACAAGGCTGCCGTGAACGCTCCGTTCGTGTTTTCGCTCACTGAGTTTTCAGCTGCAACCAATGCCGATAACGATGCTGAAGCCGTCCAGACAGCGAATGTCTCGGCTGCCAACAATAGCAACACGCCCCGCGCCATATTCGGTGTTTCCGAAGCCGATTACAAAGATCCGGGCGCAGAGGGTGCCCAGGTGGCCGGACAGCGCCTGTGGAGCAACCTGACGAGCATCACCATTACCGTGCCCACGCCCACGCCCACGCCCACGCCCGTGGACAAGGCCGACAACCCGATGACGGTTGCGGCTGCCAACCCGAAGGCCATCACCTTCAGCGCGAAGGCTCAGGTCATCGCCAACCCGCTGACGGTCTCGAAGGCTCAGGGTGCCGTGACGTACGCCAAGGCTTCCGGCGATGCCAAGTTCACGGTTAACGCCACCACCGGCAAGATCACGGTTGCCAAGAACACGCCGGCCGGCACGTACAACGTCGGCATTACGACAAATGCTGCTGGCAACGACAGCTACAAGGCCGCCTCGAAGACCCAGACCGTGAAGATTACGGTGAAGAAGGCCGCCAACACGCTGAAGACCAAGGCTGGCAAGGCAAATCTGAAGCTGGAGACGCTGAAGAAGAAGGCCCAGACCATCAAGCCCGCCGCCGTGGCCAAGGCTGTCGTGAAGACCGCCGGCAAGGGCACGACGACCTACGCCAAGAAGAGCGTGACCAAGAAGTACAAGAAGTACGTAAGTGTGACCAAGAAGGGCAAGGTTGCCGTGAAGAAGGGCGCTCCGAAGGGCAAGTGCGTGATCACGCTGAACGTGAAGTCTGCCGGCAACGGCAACTACAATGCCAAGACCCAGACCGCGAAGCTGACCATCACCATCAAGTAGTCCGTCCCCCTACAAGCCGCAAGCATACCCGAGGGCCCGGCACCGCGCCGGGCCCTCTGGCATTTTGCAGAGCACGAAAACAAAGGGTGAGGCGCTTACCGGGTGGCTTCAAGATATTCTCATGCTAGCCGATAGCCTTGCCCGAATCCCCATGCCCGGGGCGGGGCCCCTGGCCAAGCCATGGGCAGTAACCCGACCGGGCCATGGGCAGTAGCCGTCGGCGGGCAGTCCCGGCGTTCCTGCGCTTACTTGTTCCTGTGCATTGCGTAGTTTCATTGTAAAATGCTTCATATAAGAATAGACTGAATAGGAAATATACCAGAATAAGGCGAAATGGTTCGAAGCGGGTTGAAACGGCTCGAACGGATGATGTCGGTCGGTGCAGGGTGCGCCGCGCCGGCATAGGGGGATAGGGTATGGACTTCGTCACGACCCAGACGTACCTGGGCGACATACTGCGCATCGTATCGGACTCGTTGCTGGGGCCGACCATCGTGTTGTTGCTGGCGTTCATCGTGTATGCGGTGTTCTGCATCGGCAGCATACTGGTGGAGGCGGTTACCGAGCACCGCAACTTCAAGGTGCACATGCCGCAGCTGCTGGACGCCCTGGCCGACGCCGACCAGGGGGCCATCCCGGGCGTTGTCGAGGAATCGGGCCTGCTGAACCGCCAGAAGCTGGCGCTGCTTACCGTGTACGACTACCGCACGCTGCCGGGCGACATGCTGGTCGCGCTGGTGAAGCGCCTGATGAACGAAGAAGAGGTGCGCTACCAGCGCATTGTCAACCGCAACAACGTGGCCGTGCGCGTAGCGCCTATGCTCGGCCTGATGGGCACGCTCATACCGCTCGGCCCGGGCATCGCGGCCATGGGGCAGGGAGATTTGGGCGCGCTTTCCAGTTCGCTGATAATCGCGTTCAACACCACGGTGGCCGGCCTTGCCGCCGCGGCCGTGTGCCTGGTCATCGCGCGCATCCGGAAAACATGGTACGGCAGTTACATGAATGCGCTGGAAAGCGCCATGGCATCGATGCTGTACAAGATTGGCATGCTGCAGGATGCGGGCCAGATAAGCGTGTCGCGACCCAGCTCGCATGCCCAGGCCTTCCGCGACGCCCTGAAGCGCTCGTCGGGAACGCAGGCGCCGGCAGTGCAGGAACAGGGGGTCGCCGCGCCGGCCGCGCCGGCCACGGCGGAGGCGCAGTCATGATCAGCCTGTACGAGAACACGGCGGCGCCGTTGCGCACGGTCGAGCCCGACGAGGACGTGGACCCGATGTCGTCGGTGGCCAACATCGCCGATGCCATGCTCGTGTTCGCCTGCGGGTTGATGGTGGCGCTCGTGGTGGCCTGGAACGTGGACCTGCAGAACGTGCAGCAGGTTGAAATAGAGGATTCCGAGCAAGTTGACGACATCCAGTCGCTCGAGGACATCCTGACCGCCGAGGGCAGCTCCTACATCCAGCGCGGCACCGTGTACCAGGACCCGCGCACCGGCCAGATGTACCTGCTGGAAGACGGCGCGGGCCAGGCGGGCGGCGAGGCCCAGGCGGCTGCGGGCTCTGCCGACGGTGCCGCCGCCGACGCGGCAGAGGGCGCCTAGCCATGGGTCCCGGAGTGGACAAGAGCAGGGCCGAGGCCGCCGCGCCCGTTGCCGGCGGCGCAGACGACGCGCAGGTCCCCGCCAAGCTGACGCGCGCCCAGAAGCGCGCGCTGAAGAAGGACCCTTTCGCCGTGGCGGGCGTGCGCGAGGACGACGAGTTCGCCTCCGAGGCGCTGGCCGCCGAGCGCGCCTTCAACAAGAAGGTGCCGCTGTGGGCCAAGCTCGCCATCGTGGCCGCGTTCGTGGTCGTGTTCTTCGCATCGTTCATGCTCGGCCGCTACGGCCTTACCCCGGTGGAATGGTTCTACGGTGTGTACGACCACGTTATGCACGCAATCGACCCCGCCTGGCCCTACTTCAGCCAGGAAACCGACAACGTGCTGTTCCAGATTCGCTTCCCGCGCATCATCGTGGTGCTGCTGTCGGGCGCGGCGCTGGCCGTGGCGGGCGCCAGCTATCAGGGCATGTTCAAGAACC
>DMNP01000256.1 GCA_003452695.1 Eggerthellaceae bacterium | reverse complement strand
TGCGGGCCAGCTCTTCCTCGCGCGAGCGGGCTGCGTCCAGGTCGTCGGCAGCCTTCCGCCAGCCCATGGCCAGGGCCACTGTATTCAGCAGCGCCACGCACACCACACCCGCTTCCGAGACGCTCACCGTCTCCAGGCTCCCGTAGCCGAGGGCGTCAGCCACCTCGAAGCCTGCGAAGGCGAACATGCCCAGGAGCGTCGCCCACCGGAAGGGACCCATCTCCGGCCCCCGTCGTAACGCGCGCCACAAAGCCACCGCGCAGAACGCGACTAGCCAGGCGAGCGCCGCGCGCACGACAACGCCGGTGTAGGCCGAGTACACAATCGAGGGCGTCACCCAGTAACTCGCGACGCCCAGCGCCGCGAGCGCAACGGTGGCGGTCGCCATGCCGCGCGGCACGAGGGGCGCGAGCGAGCGCCACCAGAAGAGCACGAGCGAGCAGCCCGCCAGCAGGTATGCGCAGTGCTCCACGCGGTGTCCCAGCTGCCAGTCCAGGTTAGGTAGTATCAGCATGAGCGGCTTCGGGTCGTCGAGCGAGCCCTTCACGGCCATAAGTAGGCATGCGGCTGCCAGCAGCAGGAACGCCGAGCGTTCCCGGGACAGGAGGCCCATTGAGAGGTTCACTATCGCGAGAGCGATAAGCGTCGCCAGCGTGGAGGCGATGCCCAGGAGCTGCCGTCCCGTCATACCCTGCACGAGGTCTGCCGCGCCGAGCTTGATGACAGCTGTGTTCCAGTACCGATGACAGAAGTTGGCGCGCTGCAGCACGATGCGCGCGTTCCCGTCTTCCGGCGCGGTGAAGAACACGGTGTTGCTGCGGGTCTGCGGCACGAAGCCGTCCGCGGCGTTCGAGACAGCGCCGTTCTCGGCAAGCAGCTCGCGATCCACCCATAGACGCATCGCGTATGTCGCGTTCTCCACGTGGATGCCGTAGCGTCCGCCAGGCACGAGGCGCAGCGTGAGACAGTCCGTGCGGCACCGGGCGAATACCGTGCCGTAGTACTCGGAAACACCCCCGGCGACCTCCTCGTCAGCCCACCCGGCGGGTGGTTCGCCCTGCAGCAGCGTGACTCCCTCGGCATCGGCTGCAGCGAACTCCCCGGGCGCGTACAGGGCCCAGTCGTACCGATCGAAGTCTGTCTCGGGGATGGCGTAGACGGCGGTAGAGAACTGTTCTGGCGCGTAGTCCGAGGCGTCGAAGGACAGCACGCGCGTGGAGCACGCCAGCTGCAGCCCGAGGAAGGCGATAGCCGCCAGCACGAACGCTAGTGCCCCGAGCAGCGCCCTCCTCATGCGGCCACCTCCTCGCCATTGAACGGGCTCCCATGGACGATTTATTGTGGACCCTCATTATACGCCGCACATCGGATCTATAATGGTTAGCCACAACAACGAAAGGAGGGGCAGTCTACGAACCTCGGCATGGAGGACGAGCACACCGAGCACAAGAGGAGCACGTCGGAGCTGTGCGAGGGCATGGAGTCTGTCGCCTCTACCCTGAACAAGCCCGACCACGGCACGCTCTACTTCGGCGTTCGCCCCTCCGATGGCGAGGTCACCGGCCAGGACGTTTCGGAGAAGACACTGCGCGATGTCTCCCAGGCGTTCACCAACCGCATCGAACCGAGGGTCTACCCGACCATCGATCGTCTGGTGACAGAGGACGGCAAGGCCTTCATCCGTGCCTCCTTCTCCGGCGACGAGCGCCCTTACGCCTGCGACGGTCGCTACCGCATCCGCAGCGCCGACGAGGATCTGCCGATGAGTGCTGCCGTCCTCGAGCAGATGCCCGCCTTCTCCAAGGCGCGTTGAGAGCCGATGTTGTCGGATGCGCACCAGGCGACGATGGCGGTGGTCTTCTCTTCGCATGTCAGATACTGCAGGATGGCGCGCAAGCCCTCGGCGGCGAACCCCTTTCCCCACGAGGTCTTCTCTATGCTCATGCCGACTTCGAGGCGTTCTTCTCGGCATTTTAGGACGCGGGCGGGGTTATGGCATAGGGAGACGCTTCGCCAAGACGGCTACATCGGCTGATGGGGCCTTCTCGTGGGCTTGGATGGAATGGGCGAATGCTGGGTACTGGAGCGCGTGGAGGAGTGCCTGCGGGGCTCGGGTCCGTGCTTTCGCTGGATGGCATCAAGCGCGTCGATTGGCGACTCGGCAGCTGCATGGAGGTCCCCTGCCGGAGCGCCGGGATGCTCGGGCGCTTGCCTGCAGCAGGGCGTACTGGTTTCTGGGCGGGCGCCGATCAGCGTCGTCGCAACCGGCCGCGGGCCCAGCTGGCGGTGAGCGTTCACGGCAGGCTGGGCCCGCCGCTGCAGCCCCGAATTGCCGTTGCTCGCGCGGGAATCGCCCCGATATGTCCCAAAAGCCGAGTTTTGTATGCGATACGAAGCGGGCAAGGGCGCCGAATCGCGTCCCGAGACGATGGCGGCGGGCATTTGCCCAGGTCGCATTATCGCTGGGAGCCCAAGAAGAGCCGATTGAACATACAAAACTCGGCTTTCGGGACACATCGGGGCGATTCCCGCGCTAGGCGTCCATGAGCTCAGTCGGGGCAAGGTTCCGCCCGGCGGGCGCGAAGCGCGATCGCCGGGCGGAACCCAGGCCGGGTCGGCCAATCGACGCTTGCCCAGCCTACAATCGTTTCGCCCAGCAGGAACGGGATGATGCCGACGCAGCTTATGCCCTTCTCGTTGGCATGCGGCAAGGCGTCGCCTCTGGTCACCGCGACCCTGCGGAAGAAATCGCCGCTCTTTAGCAAAGGGCAATCTCCCGCTTGCGTTTTTCGGGGTCATCGACGTTCATGCCCGACCGGATATAAAGCTTATCGCCCCTGCGGTTCACCACGAAATCGATCTCGTGCATAGCATCTGTCTTCTTGCCGCCGCGAGTTTGCGCAAAACGCACGGTGCCAACGTCGACCGCGTACCCGCGAGCCACAAGCTCGTTGAAGATTGCGTTTTCCATCAGATGGGTTTCCTCAATCGGGCGGAAGTTCAGTCGAGCATTGCGCAATCCCAGATCGGAGGCGCACTACTTCAAGGGGTAGTTGAAATACCGCTTTCCCTTCACGCCCCATCGCTGCGCTTTCGAGAAGAGGAATGCATCCTCGAGCGCATCGAGGTGCTTCTTCATAGTTGTATCTGTCGTGCTGGCATGGGCTTTGCTGTTCAAAGCGTTAGAGAGCTTGGTGGGATTCGTCAGCGAATCGACCGAGGAAGCGAGTACGTTTATCAGCATGTCCAGAGCGTATTCGTTCTCAATGCCCTGTCTTTCAACGACATCGGCCTTATACGCCTTTTCGAAAAGGATGGATAGATAGGCCTCTCGATCTGCGCGGGCGGACTTGAGGGTCGCGATGGGCACGCCGCCGTAGGCGAGGTATTCATTCCAGTCCTCCGGCTTCTCGCCTTTCTTGAAGCGGCGGAATTCGCCGAAAGTGAGAGGGGCCATGCGAATCTCGGTCTCCCGATCGCGGAAGCTTGTCACGATGTCGCTCGAAAACATTCACGAGTTGTTGTCCGTCACGTATACGTCGAGGTTTTCCCTCGAAGCCAGGTTGTTCAGCACGTCGTAGAACGTCGTGTAGGCAAGATTGCGATTTTCAGGGGCAATGGCGGACAAGGCGACGCCATCGCGCAGTACTTTGGAGGAAAGCTGTATCTCGCCGATGAGCACGTAATAGCGGCCTGCTTCCGAAAGTCGGGATACGATGTAATCGTGAAGCCTGTTCGGGTTGCGCAGGGCGCCATGCTCGTTGCAATCGAGCGCACCCTCGATGGTGTGAGCGCTGTTCACC
Organism: Eggerthellaceae bacterium; assembly: GCA_003452695.1. Taxonomy (GTDB): domain Bacteria; phylum Actinomycetota; class Coriobacteriia; order Coriobacteriales; family Eggerthellaceae; genus UBA9715. The sequence goes on along the minus strand of DMNP01000256.1, from coordinate 7,372 downwards.
TCTTCTTCAAGAAGCTTCGCCTTGAAGAGGTTCGAGAGCAGGTATGACCTACCGCAGCGGCGGATATCCGTGATGATTTTCACGCGGCCATTCCAACGGTGTTTCCACAGTTGCTTAAGGTGCATGCTACGGTCGATGATGTCCATGCAACTCCTCATTTGCGCATAGTGATGCCAGGACTTTCCCGACTTGGCGAGCAAGTTCTGGCAATCGAAGCTAATCTTCGCAGACCACCTCTCGCCGTTGGCCGGGCGCGCCTATGCTAGACTACGCATTCGAAAAAGCAGGTCGCGAGCTGCGCCGACGGCATGGCCGCAAACTGCGATGCAAGCAATCGAAGGAAGGCCGCACATGACGAAAAACGCCGAGTACACGCGCGAATACCTGGACATCATCGATTCGCTCGACGGCGACATTGCCGGGCGCGAGAGCGCTTTCGCCTACATGGAGAACTCGACCGCGCTCGTGCACTACATCCAGGCGGAGTCGTCGTTCGTGCCGCGCTTGTTCGACCGCGAGACTTACGACAAGATGAAGTGGCTGGCCGAAACGTCGCACCGCATCTGCGAAAAGGTGATGCGCCGCTATCTGGACGACCCGTCGTATCGGTTGCTGTTCGACTACGACGAACGCTTGCGCGACCTTATCCTTATCCCACAGCGCTACGATGCGCTGCTGCCCTTCGCGCGTTTCGACGTGTTCCTAAACGAGGACGACCTGACCGGCGGCTTCTGCGAATGGAACGCCGACGGCTCGTCGGGCATGAACGAAGACCGCGAATTGAACATATCGCTTGCGCAGACGGCCACCATGCGCCAGTTCGCCCAGCGCCACCAGCTGCAGACGAGCGACCTGTTCAATCCCTGGGTCGAGGAATTCATCCGCATCTACGAGACATTCGAGAACCGCGTGGAGCACCCGACCTTCGCCATTGCCGACTTCATGGAAAACGCCGTGGTCGACGAATTCCGCGTGTACGCACGCTGCTTCGGAGAGCATGGGTATCCCTGCTTGGTGGAGGACGTGCGCGACCTGGTGTACGAAAGCGGCGAGCTGCGCGACAAGAAGGGCCGCAAGATCGATGCCATTTGGCGTAGGTCGGTCACCAACGACGTTCTGAACAACTGGGAATCCAGCCAGCCCATGATAGCCGCCGTGCGCGACGGCGCCTGTGCGCTTATCGGCAGCTTCGCCGGCCACATCGTGCACGACAAGCAGATATTCGACGCCGTGTTCTGGCCCGAGACGCGCGAGATGCTCACCGAAGAGGAGCTGCGGCTGGTGGACGAATACGTGCCCCAGACGAAGTTCCTGGATGATGCGCACATCGATCTGAAGGCCGTGCGCGCGAACAAGGACGCCTGGATAATAAAGCCGACCGACCAGTATGGAGCGCACGACGTGTATGCGGGGCAGATGCACACCCAAGCGGAATGGGACGACATCGTGGACCGCTTCAGCAACGGCAAGGCAGGGGCGCCCTTCCTCGTGCAGACCTACCTGACGCCGTTTCGAACCGAGCTGTTGCCCATCTGCAACGACCTGCTCATAGCCGACGACGCAGACATTCCACGCGCCACCGCCTTCTACAACAACATGCCAGGGCTGTATTCCTTCAACGGGAAATTCGGCGGCGTGTTCGCGCGCTTGGGCCCCAAACCGATAATCAGCCAACCCATGGGCGATCTGACCAGTGCCGTCCTATGGGTGGATTGCGCCCTGTAGTCTCTTTTCGTTCGTGACATATCTGGTGACAAGCGGTAGGATACGAATAGCCGCCACAATGGGCGGCATGGCATGCGGAAATGGAGACGAACTACATAGGAGGTACCAACCATGACGCTTCCAAATGCGCACAAAGGAGTGCAGAAACTGTTCATTGCTGAATTGCTGCAGATAATCGGCGTGGTGCTGGTTGTTTTCGCATATGCTACGCTCAGGGTGGCCGTGGGCATAGGCTCGCAAACGCAGGCGACAGCTGCGGCAGGGGGGCTGGCTGTGGGTGGCCTGATCACGCTAATCGGCGGAGCGATTTTGCCCATCGTCGCCATCATCCTTACTCTCGTTGGCCTGAACCAGGCATCCAAGGACGAACCCGACTACATGCGCAAGGCGTTCATATGCGCCGTCATTGCGCTTATACTTTCGGCTCTGGAAGGCGTTGGCATGGCCATCGGCGGCGGGCGACCGGGCTTCCTGAGCACGCTTGCCTCGCTGGCCGAGATGGTCATGCTCATCTATGCCATCATGGGCGTGTCGGAGGTTTGCCAGAACATCAGTCGTCAAGATGTTGCGGACATGGGTCCCAAGATCCTGACCATCGTTGCCATTGCCTTCGTCATCGCGATTATCGCAGGCATTATCGGCCACTTTATCGGCGGCGTTGCAGCTGTTGTCTCGCTTATCATGATGCTGGTCGCCTATATCGTCTACATCGTGTTCCTGGGCAGGGCCACGGGCGCACTCGGGCGCGGATAGCGTTCTCGCGAGGCGCTGCCCGAAGCCTTGTCGTTGTCGAGAGCGTCGGGAACGGGCTTCAGCCTCTTTGGCTATTTATACAAAAGTCGGTATCCATCGCCGCTTCCCAACTTCGGGGGAGGCGGCGATGATATATTACGGAACGTGTTTTGCTCGTTTTTTGTTCCTTGGAGTGATGTGCGATGTCGACCTCCCGAAAGCTTCCCGTTCCGGTTTTCGCGTTTTTCGCCCTTGTCTGCGCTTGCGTGCTGACCGCTTTTTTGGCGGTGCCCGCACCCGCGTTTGCAGCCGCTGCGCTCACAACTGCAACGGCGCCTACCATGGCTGCAACGGCTGCACAATCGGAACTCGCAGCCGGACAGGAATCGCAAGCCCTGGCCGAGCAGTCGGTGAAGTCCCATTCGAAATCCAAACAGAAATCCAAGCAGAAATCCAAACCGAAAACGCCCGCCGCTCGCATCCAATACCGCGCGCACGTGCAGAACCGCGGTTGGGGCGCATGGGCGAAGGACGGCACGCTTGCCGGCACCACGGGCAAGGGTTTGCGCATCGAAGCCTTGCGCATGAAGCTTGCCAAGGGCCTGCCAGCCGGCTCTATCCAATACCGCGCGCACGTGCAGAACCGCGGTTGGGGCGCATGGGCGAAGGACGGCGCGCTTGCCGGCACCACCGGTCGGGGCCTGCGTGTCGAAGCCATCCAGATTCGCCTGAAGGGCAAGATAGCCCGGACATACGAGGTGGCCTATCGCACGCACGTGCAGAACCTGGGCTGGCGGCACTGGACGTCGGGCGGGGCCGTGTCGGGCACCACGGGCAAGGGACTGCGCGTCGAAGCGTTCCAGGTGCGCCTGATAAAGCGCCCGAGCATTTCCAAGGCCAAACGCACCGTGAAAAACGGCCTGTACACGCTGACCATGGCGTCGCCGCGCGGCTTGGCGGTAACGCCCGGTTCGGCAACATCCTCCGCCGCGAACGTGAACTTGGCAGCGCACGAGGGCTGGAAGCTGGAAGACAAGTGGCAAGTTACGTGGAAAGGCAATGGTTACGAGCTGTTCAACGCCAATTCGGGCAAGGTGCTGGAGGCTGCAGGCGGCAAGACGCGCTGGGTGGCCAACGTGTGCCAAGCGGCTCGTACCAAGGCAAAGGCGCAGCGCTGGGCCATCAATCGCAACGCCGATGGCAGCTTCAGCATCCGGGGCATGAACCATGGCATGGCGCTTGCCGTGGACGGCTCGCCCAGGAACGGCGCCAACGTGCAGCTGTGGGCACCGGCGTCTTCCGCTTCGCAGAAGTTCAAGCTGAAGAAGGCCGATCCGGTGAAAACGGGCATCTACCAGCTGTTCACCAAGATGAATCCGACGGGCGTGTGCATCGACGTGCCCAACGGGTCGGTTGCCAATGGCACGCGCATGGTCGTAAGCTCTGCGAACGACGGCCCCAACCAGCACTTCATAATCGGGAAACGCTCGGGAGCCTATACCATCCGGGCCGTGTCGTCGGGCAAGTACCTGACCGCGTCGGGTTCGCGCGTCGTGCAGGCGAAGGGGTCGAAGGCGAAGTCCCAGCGCTGGCTGGCCAGCGTATCGCGCGCGGGTGGGCTCGTGTTCACCAACGTGAAAACGGGCAAGGTGCTTGCCGTGCGGGGTTCGAAGCGCACGCCGGGCACGCCGCTTGCGCAAGTGCGCCGCGCCGGGGCGGCGTCCACGCGTTGGTATTCCCAACGGCGCCCCATCGTTTCCAATGGCCTGTACGAGATACGCACGGCCGCTTCCAGCAACGTCGTGCTCGACGTTTCGGGCGGATCGTTTGCCAGCGGGGCCAACGTGGCCGTCTGTGCCAGGAATGGCGGCAACAACCAGAAATTCGTCATCATGGCGGCCAAGGACGGCTGCTACCGCATCGGCATGGCGCTGGGCAACACGGCCGTCGCCGTGGATCGCGGCAGCAGGAAAGCCGGCGCGAACGCCTGCATGACCGCATATCGCGCGTTTCATTCGCAGCTTTGGAAGCCGATTGTGTCCGACGGCGGCCTGAAATTCGAGAACAAGAACTCGGGCAAGGTCCTGTCCCTGGCGTTGCCGCGCTCGGGGTCGAACGTGCGCCAGATGGGCCGTTCGAGTTCCGTCCTGCAGAAATGGTCGCCCGTGAAGACCAGCCTGAACCCCAACGACTTGCTGTCGTACCGCATGGCGGTGGAAGCGGCCATCGGTTCGGGCGATGTGGCGCTGGGCAATGCCGTACCGGGCTATTCCATAAGCAGGGCGCGTTGGAACCAGCTGGTCAGCGCCCTGAATGCATGCTGGAGTCGCGGCTACGACGTGGGTTTCGTCATGATGGACTGCAACACGGGCATGACGCTGTCCCTGAACGCCGACCGCAACTATTACGGCGCGAGCACCATCAAGGCGCTGTGGGTAACGTATCTGTTCGAGGAATATCTGGAAAAAGGCCGCCTGAGCTGGGGGCAGATTAGCGGTTTGGCAGAGCCGACCATCGTCATATCCGACAACAGCTCCTACTTGTCGCTGCGTGCGCGCTATGGGTCCGAATCGGGCTTCACCCATTGGCTGAACGCCGTCGGCCTGGGCCATATCGGCACCTGGGGAACCTACACGCCGCGTACCTTGGCGAAGGCCTGGACGCACATGCTCAGCTATTCGGCATCGAACGGGCGTTTCGTGGGCACGTGGAAGAGAATCTTCGACCACTCGTACTACTCGGCCATCCACGATCGCCTGGGCGGATATCGCACCACCTATTCCAAGCCCGGCTGGATGGAAGGCGGCCGCTACGGCACCATCACCGACGATGCAGCCGTGGTGGACGACCGCAACGGCCGGCGCTACCTGTTGGCCATGATGTCGAAGGTCAGCCCCACATCGCACCGCTACCTGCTGGGCAACGTAGCGGCTGCGTTGGATGCCATCCACATGGAAATGCCCTGGTCGCGCTAGGGAAATGTTCTCCGCCGCCCTGGGCTTGCCGGCCGCCGCTCCGTTCGCTGGCTCGGGGTGCGGGGGTGGCGGCAGCTGGCAAGCTTGGGACGGTGGTGCATGCTCTGTACGCGCTTGACAGGTGCGCTATGATGGGCGTATGGAAACGGCAAGGAAGATAATCGCGGGAATCACGGCGGTGGCCATGGCCTTCGTGTTCGTGGGGGTCGGCTTCCTGGCGTGCATCGTGCCCCCTGTCACCCATGGGCTTTCCAGCGTGTTCGCGCTGGACGACCTTTCGCCCTTCGACCGCAGCCAACTGGTGAAAGTGGCCGACGCCACCCGCGACTATTCCTTCGGTGCACACGACGAATTGGCGCTCTACCGTACGATCTACGAAGTGGACCGTGAATTCCAGGCCAGCCTGAACGAGGCGGGTGGCATGGTGCCGGCCGACTTTCCGGCGCTTGCAGCGGTACGCGACGCCGGCAATGTCGAGCAGTATCGCCAGGCCTTCGCCCATGCCTCCGAGCTGTACTGCTATTCGCCTGCCACGCTTTCGCACCTGGACGACTGCCATGCCATTGCCAGCGCAGCCTATCCGGCGCTCGTGGCCATCGCCATCCTTGCGGTTGCCGGCCTTGCCTTCACGGGCGTCACGGCGGGCGGCAGGCGCTTCGGCACGGTGCTGCTGGCGGCGGGCGTAATCGTGCTCGCGCTGTTCGTTGTGCTGGGCGTTTGGGCGGCCATCGACTTCACGGGCCTGTTCAACGCCTTTCACCACGTGTTCTTCGCGCAGCAGGGCAACTGGACCTTCCCCTACGATTCGTTGCTCATCTGCTCGTTGCCGCAGCCCTTCTGGGCTGGCATGGCCGCTGTGTGGCTGGGCGCGAGCGTGGTCCTGAGCATCGTGTCCATCCTTATCGGCCGCAGGCTGAAACGCTAGGCAAGCACCGATTTATGCTGTCGGGCCCAGGGTGCGCAGGGCGAGTGCGCCTCAGCCGAAAACCGAACGCGCCCACTGGCGTGGGTAAACGAGGTCTGAAGGCGAAGCGCGCCGCCCTGCGCGGCCTGGACCGGCATGATAAATCAGTGATTACCTAGAGCGCGAACAGTTGCATGCACCTGCCAAATCTCCCGTTCATGAACTATACTTAGCCGTTGTTCGAAACCGATAGCGCAGCGGGCCGCTTGTCCGTTGCGGTGGAAGGGGAGCTTGCCATGACCGAGAACGTACGCGTGCGCTTCGCGCCGTCGCCGACGGGGCGCCTTCACATCGGAGGTGCCCGCACGGCCATATTCAACTGGGCCTTTGCGCGCGCGATGGGCGGGACCTTCATCTTGCGCATCGAGGATACCGATCCCGAGCGCTCCACGAAGGAAAACGTGGACGTCATCCTGAACGCCATGAAGTGGCTTGGGCTGGATTGGGACGAGGGCCCCGAGGTGGGCGGCGAAGCCGGTCCATACTTCCAGATGCAGCGCATGGGCACGTACCGCGAGGCGCTGGAAACGCTGAAGCAGCGCGGCGCGGTGTATCCCTGCTTCTGCACGAAGGAAGAGCTAGACGCCAAACGCAAGGCCGCCGAAGATGCGGGAGAGGCATACGAAGGCTACGACGGCACGTGCCGCGACCTGGACCCAGCCGAGGCCGCCCGGCGCATACAGGCCGGCGAGCCGCACACGTGGCGCCTGCGCGTGCCGAAAGACCACGGCCCCATCGCCTTCGCCGATGCCGTGTACGGTCCCACAAGCTTCCCGGCAGAGGTTATGGACGACATGATTCTCGTGCGCACCGACGGCAGCCCCACGTATAACTTCGCGGTGGTCTGCGACGACGCCAACATGGGCATAACGCACGTAATCCGCGGCGACGACCACCTTTCCAACACTCCGCGTCAGATACTCATCTACGAGGCGCTCGGCTTGCCCGTGCCCACGTTCGCGCACCTGTCGATGAT
>DMNP01000368.1 GCA_003452695.1 Eggerthellaceae bacterium | reverse complement strand
GTAGTTGCTGCGCAGCGGTCAAGCGGGGGCGCGTAGTTGCTGCGCGGCGGGCTGTGCAAGTGGCTACGATTTGCGTCGGCGGCGGGTGGATTTGGGCTTCTCCTTCTTCTCCTGCTCCTTGGCGGGACAGTCGAAATTTGGGCAGAGCTTCCAGGGGCCGCGCGTCGTGGTGACGATGACCATGGGCGCGCCGCATGCCTCGCAGACCTCTTCGGTGGCCGTGAGGGTGCCGTACTGGGGCAGCGGATAGCTGCAACCGCATTCGTCGTAGTTCTCGCAGCGGATGAAGCGCTTCAGCGTGCGCGGGTTGCGCTGCGCCACCAGCTTGGCATCCATTATGCCGCGGTCGGTGCAGGCAGGGCAGATGCCAACGACCACATCGGGTTCGTGGTTGGTCTCGCAGTTCGGGTCGATGCATTGCACGCGCGGCTTGGCGCGGAAGGCGCTTACCTTCACCTGGGGCATGCCGCAGGTCGGGCACGGCTCTTCCTGCACCTCGATCTTGCCCTTGGGCAAGGGGTAGGTAACGTCGCAGTCGGGCCAGCCCGCGCAGCCGATGAACATGCTCTTGGTCTTGCTGGATGCGCGTATCTGCAGGTCTTTACCGCATTTCGGACACTTGCCCACGTAGGCGTCGGCTGCCACGGCGTCTGCCAGGGCCTCCTTCACCTTCTCCTGCACGGGCAACAGGGCCTCCAACTCGGCTGCAAGCAGGTTGCGCGAGTTCATGACCACGTCGGCCTTCGTCGTCGTGCCGGCGGCGATGTTGCTCATCTCGTCTTCCAGCTCGGCGGTCATCTCGGGGTGGGTGATATGCGGCGCGTACGCATCCAGAGCATCCACCACCGCCATGCCCAGCTGCGAGGGCTCGATGGGGTCTTTCACGATGTACTTAACGTCGTACAGGCGCTGGATGATGGAGTGGCGCGTGGACTTCGTTCCCAGACCGAGCTTCTCCATTTCCTGGATGAGCTTGCCCTGGCTGTAGCGCGCGGGCGGCTCGGTCTGCTTCTTGGTGCACGTGGCGCCGTTGAAGGCTACGACCTGGCCTTCCTCGAGCACGGGCAGCTGCTCGTCTTTCTTCACGCCATAGCCGTAGATGGCCCTAAAGCCCGGTTTCACGGTAACGTCGCCGCGCGCGACGAACGGCTCGCGGTCGGCTGCGGGGGCCGTGTCTTCGCCGGGCACCTCGAGCGTTACCTTCGTGCCCTCCACGATGGCGGCTTCGGAAAGCGTTGCCAGGAAACGGCGCGCCACCAGGTTGTACAGCTTGTACTCGGCGGGAGGCAGGTCGTCGGGCGTGGCCTTTGCGGTGGGATAGATGGGCGGATGGTCGGTTTCTTCCTTGTTGCCGCGCGTGGCGGTGAGCTTGCCCTTGGAAAGAAGCTGCTGGCAGTGGGGCGCGTAGGCGGGATTGCCGCTTATCGTGCGCACCACCTCTGACAGGTTCAGCGAGCTCGGATACACCGTGTTGTCCACGCGGGGATACGAGATGTAGCCGTCCATGTACAGGCTTTCGGCCAGGCGCATCGTGCGTGCGGGGCTGAGGCCCTCGGCCGAAGCGGCTGCCATCAGGCTGGTCGTGTTGAAGGGCGCGGGCGGGCGCACGGTGCGCTTGCGCTTTTCCACCTTCTGCACGCGCGCCAGCTTGGCGTCCTTCACATGCGCCATGGCCAGCTGCGCGGATTCCTCGGTCTTGAAGCGCGCCGTGGCATGCGGCGCCTCGAAGGCGTCTTCGCCTTCGCCGAACTTGCCGCGGATAACCCAGTAGTCCTCGGGCACGAAGGCCAGCCGTTCGCGCTCGCGCGCCACGATCAGGGCCAGCGTGGGAGTCTGCACGCGACCGGAGCTGCGCACGTTTCCGTAGCCGGCGAATTTCACCAGCGTGAGGTAGCGCGTGAGCGCAGCGCCCCAGATGAGGTCGATGTCCTGGCGCGACTCGCCCGCCGCGGCCAGGTTGTAGTCCACGTCCACCAGGTTGGCGAACGCATGCGATATCTCTTCCTTGGTGAAGGCCGAATAGCGCGCGCGGCTGACGGGCGCCTGGTCGTTCACTTCCTTCACGCAGCTGAGCGCATCGGCCCCGATAAGCTCGCCTTCGCGGTCGAAGTCGGTGGCGATGCAGATGCTGTCGGCCTTCTTGGCCAGGTTCTTCAGCGATCGGATGATGTCCTTTTCCTTGGGAAGCTTCTCGATGGGCGCATAGGCCAGATAGGGCAGCGCATCCATCTTCCAGCCCTTCAGGTCCACGCCGTCTTCGGAAAACGGCTTCTTCTTCTTGAAGGGGGGCTTGGGAAGTGAGGCCGGCACCTCGGCGGGCACCACCTCGCCGTCGGCGGTTATGCCGCGCCATCCTCCGCGCTTCTTGTATTGCAGCTGCGGCGTGAAGTCGGGCTCCAGGATGTGGCCCCGCAGGCCGATGGTCACCCATTCCTCGCCGTCCATGTCGAAGCGGTATACGGGCGTGTTGAAGACCTTGTCCTTCTTGGCCTTGCCGCCCAAAAGCCGCGCGATCTGCTCGGCGGCATCGTTCTTCTCGGTTACAACAAGCTTCACCGATTCCTCCTGTTCTGAGGCCGCATGCCTCGGCTCTCGTCCTTCACACGAATAGCCCTTGTTTATTAACGTGTGCGGGCATGTTCCCCTGCTCGCCGGGCACTGCGCACGGCACGGCAGGGCAGCGCGCCGCCCATGGGCGACAGCAACAAGCAAGGATACACGAAATCGAGCGCTTTGTGCGAGAATCCACAGTGCTGCGGCGAAGTTCTGGCATTGTGCCGTAAGCGGCACAGTAATTGCTGCGTGCGGCGCTCGGCGCCCTGTGCACGTGAAGCGGCGCTGACCCGCGCTCTCAGACCGCCTAAGAGATCCCATTCCGTTTCAGGCATGCGAAAAGCGTACCTATTTACAACTTATAGACGCTACCTGGTGAAACGTATACTTTTCGAGAAATATGCGCACGTTTTCGCGAACCCATCGGTGCAAGAGGGCTGTTTTCTGGGCACGCTTTCCTGAAGGCGCGGCCTTGTGGACGCAGGGCGCTGCGCCTTCTTCGGCTTCGCATCCAGGAGCGCGCCTCGGCGCTTAGGGGCACGAAAGCATGTGCCCTTCGCTTCCCTAGCCGATGCCCTTGTAGCCGCGCACGTCGCGTGCCGTGTCGGCGTCTTCCAGCAGGAAGCGCAGCTTCATGTAGCCTTCCGCAAGGTACCAGGGAATGTTCCAGCCGAACAGCAGTTCCAGGTAGTGGAACACGGGAACCTCGCAGCCCGAGCCCACGATGGAGAAGGTGCAGCTGATGCAGGCGGTGACGAGCGCGTTCGCACCGGCCTGCCGCGCGTGGTCGCCATGGCGGCGGGCCATCTTGTCGCCCAAATCGTAGTGGCCGGCAGCGCGCGGACGCGATCCGCAGCAATACGAGCGCTTGCGGGCGTAGTTCGGCTCGACCAGCGACGTGTCGGCCATTATCTCGCGCAATGCGTCGGCGAACTCGCCTGTGGCGCGGTCGGGGCACGAGTCTTTCGGGCAGAACGTGATGGGCGTGCCCGGATCGATGCGCTGGTCGTTGTAGACGGTGTCTGCCGCCGTGGCGGGATCCACGCGATATCCCATGTCCACGAGCACGCGCGGAAGCGGCACCACCTGGATGCCCGCCGTGCGCTCGTCTGCAGCGAGCAGCTTGCGCAGCGCGTACACGCAGTTCGGGCAAGCAGCGACAATGCGCTTCACATCCGTGTGGGCTATGCGTTCGCGCAATTGCCGCTCGAAGGACGCACGCGCCGCTCCCCCGTCGCCCTCGTATTCCAGAATCTTTCCGCAGCACAGCAGCGACATGCCGTCTACCTCGCCCGCGCCTTCCAGCAGCTCGTAGACCGACTGCACGAGCGGCAGTGCGTAGTTCAGGAACGAGCAGCCCGGGAAGAACAGCGACCCGCAGGACGTTCCCGCAGCTGCGCCTGCCTGCGCCTGCCCCTGCGAAGCGCCGTGTTCCACGCGCACCGCTTCCAGACCTGGATATGTGCATTCCACCGTGCTGGCCGCCAGCACGTCTTCGAACGTATAGTTCATGTAGCGCCCCTCTCCCGGCACCTGCCGCCCCAGCGCGCGCCGGCACGTGCCTCCGCGGCGCACGCCCCGGCGCGTGCCCCGGCACCTGCCGCCCCGGCATGTGCGCCGGCTTTCGTCCGCACCATTATAGCAATGGCCGACACGAAGCATTCCCCCGCGCGAAACGAAGAATTCTGCTCGGCGATGTTAAGGGCAACGGTCGCGCCCCTTTTGCTCGACCGCCCGGCGGGCCGCATAGAGTGACCGCAACCGTTAAAGAACGCTTCTCCCATTGGAGCATTTCGACGGATAAACCGCGCATAACGTGAAATCTGATGCAAATTCGCCAAGGAAGTGCATCAGATGTCGCATTATGCGCGGTTTCGAGGGGCACTCGGAAATCACGACCTGGGAAAACTTCGCTACAGATCGCTGAAAACCGCGCATAACGCGACATTTGATGCAGCTCGAAGCTGGATTTGCATCAGATTTCACGTTTTGCGCGGTTTGGGGGGGGAGGTCATGCAGGTCGGCACTTCAGTTGTATGATGCCTGGCCATTTGCGCGGTTCGAGAAAGGTCATGTGGACTGCGTATCGCGTGCGATGGTCCTCGGAGCCCCCTCCTCGGTCCGCGGCGGGAACGGGAAGGGCCGGCCCATTGCAAGGTCAACGATAGGCGCCGCACCCGTAAGTAGCGACATGCGAAATATTATGAGAATGGTCCTTGCGTATCGGCCCTTGCGTATCGGTCCTTGTGCGACGTAGCCTGTTGTTGCGGGTCGGTCGTGTACGACGTGGTCTGATGTTGCGGGTCGGTTCTTGTGCAACGTAGCCGGTTGTTAATCGGTTGTTATGCGGGCGGGTCAGCTATTGCGAGTCGCTCGGGGTGCGGTCGGGTCTGATGTTGCGAATCGGCTGTGCGCTACATGGTCGGTTGTTGCGAATCGTTTGTTGTGAATCGGTTCTTGTGAATCCGCTGTTGTGAATCTGTTTTTGCGCGGCCGGGTCGGCTGTTGCGAATCGCTTGGGGTGCGGCCAGGTCGGCTGTTGCGAGCCTTATTTCGTGCTATCTGGTCGCTTATTGCACGATCCGTGCACTATGGATTCGCAGGCGGCTACGACGACGCGGTCGTTGCGGCAGAGATGCGCGAGGATTGCGGCGTAGGGAGCTGCAGCTTCGGGTGCGCCGGCGCTCGCAAGGCCGATTGCCGCCTGAGCCACCAGCGGGCCCAGGTTTACAGGAGCCACGGGAATGCGTGCGCGCCTCAGCTCTCGTTCTGCGGCGAGGGGACTTGCGTGGGCGATGACGGGAACATCGCCGCGCGTGCGCATGCCCGCCACGACCCGCGCCGACTTTTCGGCAAATTCTCCCGCAAGCGATGCGTTGTACACGTGCACGGCCGCGGCTTCGCGTCGCTTGCCCACATTCCATAGCAAAAGGCCCAGGTAGTAGTAGAGGAGCGAACAATCCTGAGGAGCGACGGCGCAGCGCAGGCCGCTCAGGAGCACGTTTGCAGCTTGTGCGTGCAATCGCTGCTCGGCCAGCACGTCGGCTTTGCGGAAATAGGCGTCGGCCGTGGTAGGGGCTAGCGCGATGCAGCGGTCGGCATGCGCCCGCGCGCCCGAGAAATCGCCCAGCCGCTGGTATAGGTCCGACAACCCCATGTGCGCGTGGAACAGGGCGCTAGGCGCACGTTCGAAGAGCAGAGTGTCGTGGGCGTCGTAGGCGTCGGGGGTTTCGGAGATGTCGGGGGTGCCATGGGCTTCGGGGGCTTCGGGGGCGCCGAGTGTTTCGGGGACTTGCAGGGCCGCGGGCGCTTCGGGGGCGCCGGGGGTTTCGGGGGCGTCGAGGGTTTCGGGGACTTGCAGGGCCGCGG
>DMNP01000022.1 GCA_003452695.1 Eggerthellaceae bacterium | reverse complement strand
TGATCGAGTCGGTGTACAACTCCGATCGCGTCCTGTACCCGATGCGCCGCGTAGGCGGCCGCGGGGCGCGCGGTACCGACAATTGGGAGCGCATCACGTGGGACGAGGCGTACGACGAGATCGCTGAGAAGTTCCTGTACTACAAGGAGCATTTCGGTGCTGAGTCAGTGAGCTTCTGGAAGGGAACCGGGCGCGATATCGCCCCGTGGATTAGCCATCTCGCCTGGGCCTTTGGCAGCCCCAACGTTGTGTTCGGCCTTTCGGGCTGTGCATGTTTCGTACCGCGTATCGCGGCGTCAACCTGCACGAGCGGCTCGTTCTGGGTGGGCGACTACTCGCAGCAGTTCCGCGACCGTTACGATGACCCGCGCTGGAAGTGCCCGGAGCTCATCGTGCTGTGGGGCAACAATCCGGTTGTTTCCAACTCCGACGGCCTGTACGGCCACTGGGTGACCGACTGCATGAAGCGCGGCTCGAAGATCGTCTCGGTCGACCCGAAGATGACCTGGCTCGGCACGAAGGCCGAGCTGCACCTGCCGCTGCGCCCCGGCACCGACGCGGCGCTGGCCATGGGCATGTTGCGCGTCATGATCAAGGAAGACATCTACGACCACGACTTCGTCGACGCGTGGTGCTACGGCTTCGAACAGCTGGCCGAGACAGTGGAGCCCTACACGCTCGAGCGCACCGAGGAGATTACCTGGGTGCCGGCGTGGAAGATCGAGAAGTGTGCCCGCATGATGGCCGAGGCAGACGGCTGGATCATGCAATGGGGCGTTGCCACCGACATGTGCAAGGAAGCCGTCCCGTCATGCCAGGCGCTCTCCGCGTTGTTCCAGATCACGGGCGATGTCGACGTGCCCGGCGGCATGATCTCGCCGCCGTCGATTCTAGCCTACTACAACGGCTGGGGAGGGGAGAACCTGCCGCCCGAGCAAGAGGACAAGCGCCTCGGCATCCACAAGTACCCGCTGTACAAGTACGGCTTCAAGAACGCATCGACCGACGTGACCATCGCAGCAATCGAGACGGGCAAGGACGAGAACGGCAACGACTACCCGTGCAAGGCGGCCTGGCTGCAGACGACAAACCCGCTCATCAATTCCTCGCCCGACACGCGTCGCACGTACAAGGCGCTCAACAGCCTGGAGTTCATCGTGTCGGTCGACCTGTACGTGACGCCGACCGTGCAGGCGCTTGCCGACATCGTGCTTCCCGCGTGCACCTACGCCGAGCGCAACGGCATCCGCATCGGCGACGGCGTGCAGCGCGGCGAGACCATCAACAAAGCCGTACAGGTGGGCGAGTGCAAGTCCGACATGGTCATCAACTGGGAACTCGGCAAGCGCATCGCGCCGGATTGCTACCCGTGGGAGACCGAGGAGGACATGTTCTCCGAGATTCTGAAAGATATGGGCATGTCCTTCGAGGAGCTGCGCGAGAACGCGCCCACGTACCTCGACTTCGAATATCGCAAGTACGAGAAAGGGCTCTTGCGCGCTGATGGCGGCCTGGGCTTCCAGACGCAGACCGGGCGCATCGAGTTGTGGTCGACCTACTTCAACCAGGTGGGCATGGAGCCGGTGCCGAACTACGAGGAGCCCACGCCGGGTCCGGTGGCCAACCCCGACCTGTACGAGGAGTACCCGCTCATCCTGACGACGGGTGCGCGCAACTGGACGCTGTTCCACTCCGAGCATCGCCAGGTGCCGCGCCTGCGCGCGTACCGCCCCGATCCGATTCTGCAGATCCACCCCGAAGCCGCGGCCAAGTACGGCGTAGCCGAAGGCGACTGGGTGTGGGTGGAGAACCACCGCGGCCGCGCCAAGCGCAAGGTGCAGTTCTGCGATGGCTTGGACCCGCGATACTGCTCGACCGATCACGGCTGGTGGCTGCCCGAGGCCGGCAAGTACAAGGACGGCGGCTTTTCGGGCATGTGGGATTTCAATATCAACCAGCTGCTGGCCTACGATCCCGGTCGTTCGGGATTCGGCTCGAACTACAAGACGGTGCTGTGCCGTGTGTACAAGTGCGAGCCGGGCGACCATAACACCGAGGCCGACAAGTTCGGCTACGACTGGCCTGTCGAGAACGTCGTTGCGAGTGAGCCGTCCAGGGTTATCGAGAAGGCGAATGTTGCGGCCGACGTGCTCGCCGACGCAACGACCGTGCCGTACGTCGCCGCAGAGACCGTGAAGGCTGACGCGCGCCTGTACACGATCGACGGTGGGCAATGGGCCGATAAAGCCCGCGAGGTCGAGGCCGAGAAGGTGGCCGAGCGCGAGCGGGCCAAGGAAGAGTTCATACAGGCGTATCTGGCAATGATCGCCGAGCAGGAAGCCGAAGAGGCCGCCCAGGCAACTGCTGGCGCCACGGAATAGAGGGGGTTCCACATGGCTAAGGGAATGCTAGTCGATTACGAGTGGTGCTCCGGGTGCCACAGCTGCGAGGTTGCATGCTCGACGGAGCTGTCGCATGCACACTTTCCAAAGGATCATTGCGGCGTGAAGATCCACGAAGAGGGCCTCTACCAAATCGGCGCGGAG
This sequence comes from Eggerthellaceae bacterium, assembly GCA_003452695.1. GTDB lineage: Bacteria > Actinomycetota > Coriobacteriia > Coriobacteriales > Eggerthellaceae > UBA9715. Next base: position 708 of record DMNP01000022.1, on the reverse strand, counting down.
AAATGGACCGACATCTTCATGCCCATCTTCACCGACTTATGCGACACATGCGCTGCGCGCCGCGCCGGCGGCGAGGAGCTTCCTACGTGCGTGAAACACTGCCAAGCGCACGTGCTGAAGTTCGGCGAGCTTGAGGAGCTTGCGCGCGATTTGGCCGCCAAACCCAAGCAGGTGCTGTACGCGCTGTAAGCGATAGCGCGCGTGAACAGGGGGCGGAGGTTTGTTCACGCGGACACCGCTCGAGAAGGTGGCACGCATAGATAGGCGTGAACAAACCTCCGTCCCCTGTTCACGCTCATAGTTTCCAGAATGGAAATCATGCGTCCATTCGTGACACGATTGCGCTTTCCGTGTGCCCATACACTTTTCCTATCGGAAAGCTCATGGCCAATAAGGAGGGTGTAACCCTGAGCAAGCAACTTAAGGCGAATCTTCTGCACGCACTGTTCGTAGTCATCATCTGCGGCGTCCTCATCGGCGTCTACGCAGCGCTGCCGATCGAGACCCCGCTGTACTGGGCGGCGTTCATCATGATCCCCACTGTGTTCATGTTTGGCGGGGAATGGAAGGACGTGCCGTACCACTGGGTGAACGCTGCTATCGGCCTGTTCCTGGGCGGCGCGTTGACGTTCGTCGTCACTCAGCAGCTCGTCCCCGGCATCGGCCTGCCGCTCGCGTTCGCGGTGGCCACCTGCATCTGCACGTTCC
>DMNP01000039.1 GCA_003452695.1 Eggerthellaceae bacterium | reverse complement strand
TGCAGAATCGCCCTCACCCCTCTCCCCGCCCCCGCCGCTGGCCCGGCCGTGAACTGCAGCTTCCTCGAACGTGTGCATTCTGGGTTCGTGCAAATCATCGCGATATGCGTGGTTAACACTGCTAGAATGTCGTTCGATAACTGGGAAGCGAATATACGCACGCATATTCCGATTGACGGGAACCGTTTTCGCAGATAAGCTATTTCCTAGCAATTAGCTAGGATAACTGTGCGTGCACGGGCAGAGAGGGGCCACATGGATTTCGGGGCAATGGCAGAATACTTGCCGTTGTTTGAGCGCGCCATGTGGCTGACGCTGCAAATCGGCTGGGTGGGCATTCTCGGCTCGCTCGTCATTGGGCTGGTCGTTGCGGTCATAACGCATTTCAAGGTGCCGGTGCTCTACCAGATCGCGCGCGTCTACATCGAATTGTTCCGCAACACGCCGTTGCTCATACAGCTGTTCTTCATGTACTTCGCCCTGCCGCGCATCGGCGTTCCGCTTTCGGCCGAGGCATGCGGCATGCTGGGGTTGGCGCTGCTCGGCGGTGCCTACATGGCCGAGACCTTCCGTAGCGGCCTGGAAGCGGTCGATCCCATTCAAACCGAAAGCGCCCTTTCGCTGGGCATGACCAACGCCCAGGTGATGCGCTATATCACACTGCCCCAGGCAGTCAGCTTGTCCATCCAGTCGTTCGTGGCGAACATCATCTTCCTGCTGAAGGAGACCAGCGTGTTTTCGGCTATCAGCCTGATGGACCTTATGTTCGTGGCCAAGGACCTGATCGGCCTGTACTACAAGACCACCGAATGCTTGGTCATGCTTGTAGTCTTCTATCTCATCATCATATTGCCCGTATCCATTTTGGGAACCGTTGCGGAAAGGAAGCTGCGCTATGGAGCTTTTGGGTCTTGATGTGCTGTTCAAGGGCAGCAACATGGCCCGTTTGCTCGGCGGGCTGTGGGTTGCCGTGGAAATCAGCCTTATCTCGGTGGTCATCAGCATCGTGCTCGGCTTGTTGTTCGGCGTGTTCATGACGTGGAAAAACCCGGTTGCGCGCGTCATCAGCCGCATCTACCTGGAAATCGTGCGCATCATGCCGCAGCTCGTGCTCATGTTCATCGTGTTCTTCGGCGCCACGCGCGTGTGGGGCATTAACATATCGGCCGAGGTGAGCAGCATCATCGTGTTCAGCTTCTGGGGCGTGGGCGAAATGGGCGACCTCGTGCGCGGCGCCCTGACCAGCATTCCCAAGCACCAGTACGAAAGCGCTGCGGCGCTGGGTATGAACAAGGCGCAAACGTATTACCATATCGTTATCCCACAGGCGGTGCGCCAGCTCATACCCATGTCGATAAACCTGGTCACGCGCATGATAAAGACCACCAGCCTGGTCATGATGATCGGCGTGGTGGAAGTTATGAAGGTCGGCCAGCAGATTATCGAGGCCAACCGCATGGTCAGCCCCAACGCCGTGTTCGGCATTTACGGCATCATCCTCCTTATGTACTTCTTCGTGTGTTGGCCCATCAGCCTTCTGGCCAACCGCCTGGAAAAGAAGTGGAGCAATTAAATGGCCAGCGACATCGTTTTGAAGATAGAGAACCTGCGCAAGTCCTACGGCGACAACGTGGTCATCGACGGCTTGAACCTGGAAGTGCGCGCCGGCGAGGTAATCGTGGTCATCGGACCGTCGGGTTGCGGCAAGTCCACGCTGCTGCGCTGCATAAATGCGCTCGAGGACATCCAGGGCGGACGCATTCTGCTGGAAGGGCAGGAGGTGGACGGCAAGTCGAAGAACATCGCGCAGATTCGGCAGAAGCTGGGCATGGTGTTTCAGAGCTACGACCTGTTCCCGCACAAGACCATCATCGACAACGTAACGCTTTCGCCGATTAAGGTGCAGAAACGCCCGAAGGAAGAGGCCGTGGCCGAAGGCGAGGCGCTGCTTCAGCGCGTGGGCTTGCTGGACAAGCGCGACGATTACCCCCGTCAGCTTTCGGGAGGGCAGAAGCAGCGCGTGGCCATTGCGCGCGCCCTTGCCATGAAGCCCGAGATAATGCTGCTCGACGAGATAACGGCAGCGCTCGACCCCGAAATGGTGCACGAGGTGCTGGACGTCATTCTGGACCTTGCCCGCGAAGGCAAGACGATGATCATCGTAACGCACGAGATGAGCTTCGCCCGTGCCGTGGCCGATCGCGTCATCTTCTTGGAAGGCGGCCATATCGTGGAAGAGGGCATTCCCGAGCAGTTCTTCGACCGTCCCAAGACCGAGCGCGCGCGGGCCTTTCTGCACACCTTCGAATTCGCGTCGGTGCGGTCGCATGCGCCTGCAGGTGAAGCGGGCGAACGGAAGGCTGGCGCCGAGGGCGATGGGGGCGATTCGGACGGCGAAGCGCCCGGGGCCACGGCGGGGGAGGGGCAGCGATGTCCATAGCCGAACGGCGGTCTGCACAGGTGATCGGGTGCACGGTCCCGTAAGCCTGCAGCGTCCGACGTCGGCGCACGCGAAACGGCGGGAACGCGCCGGTCGTTCGCCGAGGCAAACGAAAACCCCGTGACGAACGGCTGGCGGAAACTGAAAACGATACAGCAAGCTGGAACAAGCTGAAAACAAACGACAAGGAGAACATGATGAAACGGAAAATCGTAGCACTTGCAACTGCGGTTGCGGCGCTTGCCCTGGTGGCGGGCGTTTTGGTTGGATGCGGCGGGTCGTCGTCGGGGTCGGGCGCGGCCGGCGCATCGGGTTCGGCGGCTGCATCTGGCAGCGCCACCTTCCGCACGCTCGACCAGATTAAGGAAAGCGGCGTCGTGCGCATCGGCGTGTTCAGCGACAAGAACCCGTTCGGCTACGTTAACGAAAACGGCGAATACGCCGGCTACGACGTGGAGCTTGCCAACCGGCTGGCCAAGGACCTGGGTGTGGACGTGGAATTCGTATCCACGGAAGCTGCGAGCCGCGTGGAATTCCTGCAGACCGGCAAGGTGGATATCATCTTGGCTAACTTCACAGTCACTCCGGAGCGTGCCGAGCAGGTGGACTTCGCCGAAGCTTACATGAACGTGGCGTTGGGCCTGGTTTCACACGAGAACAACGTTATTACCAGCTTGGATCAGATTGGCGCCGACGACCAGGTAATCGTTATCACCGGCACTACCGCCGAGACCTACCTTACCGAGAAGTATCCCAACATCAAGCTGCAGAAGTTCGACACCTATGCCAGTGCCAAGACCGCCTTCGAAAACGGCACGGGCGTTGCCTGGGCAAACGACAACACAGAGGTTATCGCGTTCGCCAACGAGGCAAGCGGATACAAGGTGGGCATCGAGGAGCTCGGCGACCTGGACACCATTGCGCCGGCCGTGACCAAGGGCAACACCACGTTGCTGGAGTGGGTGAACGAAGACATGAAGAAGCTCGGTGCGGAGAAGTTCTTCCACGCCGACTACGAGAAGACCCTTCAGGACGTGTACGGTTCGACCTACGAGGACACGCTGGTCGTGGAACCGGGCCAGAGCAAGGCGTAAGCGCGAGACGCGCGTAAGCTGCAAACGGGCGGGAAGGGCCATTCCTTTCCCGCCCGTTCGGGTTTTTCGATGCCGCTTTGTCGTTTGCAAGCGGCGGAACAGGAGCGATACATGATGGATGGCACTTACCAAACGCTCTTCACCGTGCGGGGCAAGGAATATGGCGCGACCATAACCCTGAAAACGAGCGGAAGCAACTTGGAAGCCACGGTGAAGGTGGGCGGTTTCCCGCGCCAGAAGGGCACGGGCACGGTAACGGGCAATTCCTTCCACGCTACGGGCAGCGTGAAGATTCCCCTGGTGCTTTCGCTGGACTACGAGATTGCCGGCACGGTGCAAGAAGAGCTGCTGGAAGCCGACGTGCGCACGAGCAAGGGCAACCTGCACATCCTGGGCGTGCGCGTGTAGCGTTTCAGCGACGCTTCGCGGCTCGCGCGGGGCGCACGAGGCAATGCTTGTCGTAGCCGATTAGGTCTGAGCGCCCGGCACGGCGCAGGGCCTCGCGCACGAGATCGCGGTTTTTCGGGTCGCGGTACTGGATGAGCGCGCGCTGCAGGGCCTTTTCGTGGGGTGATTTCGCCACGTAGATGGGCTGCATCGTGCGCGGGTCCACCCCCGTGAAATACATGCAGGTGGAAACCGTGGAAGGCGTGGGGTAGAAGTCCTGCACCTGTTCGGGGTTGAAACCCAAATCGCGGCAGTATTCGGCCAGTTCAACTGCTTCTTTCAGCGTGGAACCCGGGTGCGACGACATAAGGTAGGGCACGAGGTACTGTTCCTTGCCCAGCGCGCGGTTGGCGCGGTCGAACTCGCGCGCGAATGCGTCGTACACCGCATGACCGGGCTTTCCCATGGCGCGCAGCACGGCATCGCTTACGTGCTCGGGCGCAACGCGCAGCTGTCCGCTCACGTGATGCTCGGCCAGTTCGCGGATGAAGGTGCGGTCGGGGTCGAGCAGCGCATAGTCGAAACGGATGCCGCTGCGCACGAACACCTTCTTCACCTGCGGAAGCGCGCGCAACTTGCGCAGAAGGGCCAGGTAGTCGGCATGCGTCGCGCGCAGCTGTTTGCAGGGTTCGGGCGACAGGCAGCGCTTGTGCGTGCAGGCGCCCACGATCAGCTGCTTTTCGCAGGCGGGAATGCGGAAATTCGCCGTCGGCCCGCCAACATCGTGAATGTATCCCTTGAATTCCGGGTCGTGCGTCATGGCGCGCGCCTCTTCCAGTATGGATTCGTGGCTGCGCGCCTGCACGATGCGTCCCTGGTGGAAGTTCAACGCGCAAAACGAGCAATCGCCCATGCAGCCGCGGTTGCTGACCAGGCTGAACTTCACCTCGGCAAGCGCAGGAACGCCGCCAGCGGCATCGTAGCGCGGATGCCAGGTGCGCTCGTAGGGCAGGGCGTACACGGCGTCGAACTCCTCGGTTGAAAGCGGCTCGGCCGGTGGGTTCTGCACTACGTACACGCCATGGGGGTATTCTTCGACCAGCGGATGGGCGCTGAAAGGATCCAGGTTCTGCAGCTGCAGCGCGAAACTGCGTGCATAGGCCAGCTTGTCCTCTTGCATCTGCTCGAACGTCGGCAGCGTCGCCGGTTCGTACACATGCGCAAGCGACCTGGTGCGATAGGCCGTTCCCGGCACGTACGTTATATCGCCGACCCCAATGCCCGCTGCCAGCGCATCGGCAATGGCCACGATGGATTTCTCGCCCATGCCGTACGACACGATGTCGGCGCCTGAATCCAGCAAGATGGACCGCTTCAGTTTGTCGGACCAATAATCGTAGTGCGCCAGGCGCCGTAAGCTGGCCTCGATGCCGCCCAGCACGATGGGCGTGCGCTTGAAGGTGCGCCGGATAAGGTTTCCGTACACGATGCACGCGCGGTCGGGCCTGCAACCTGCCTTGCCGTTCGGCGAATAGGCGTCGGAGCGCCGACGCTTCCTGGCCACGGTGAAATGGTTCACCAGGGAATCCATGTTGCCCGCGGAAACCAGGAAGGCCAATCGCGGCTCGCCGAACTCCGCAATGCTTGCGGGGTTGCGCCAGTCGGGCTGCGCGATAATGCCCACGCGGTATCCGTTCGCTTCCAGCAGCCGCGCTATTATGGCGCAGCCGAACGACGGGTGGTCCACGTAGGCGTCGCCGCACACATACACGAAATCCACGCAGTCCCAGCCGCGTTCGCGCATTTCGTGTTTGTTCATGGGAAGAAACGCCATGCATTCACCTGCGTGTCGTGTCCACGCCGCCTGTGCCGCCCGTCGCCTGCCCGTGGCTGCGCTGCATACAACAGCAGGCCACGACTTGTCGTGACCTGCGTGTGTTCGTGGTGCCCGAGGAGAGATTCGAACTCTCACGGTTTCCCAACGGTTTTTGAGACCGCCGCGTCTGCCATTCCGCCACT
>DMNP01000061.1 GCA_003452695.1 Eggerthellaceae bacterium | reverse complement strand
TCCGCTCATAGACATGCGCATCTTCGAATCGAAGAAGTTCTTCGACGGGCTCCTCGCGTCGGTGTTCCTGTTCGCCTGCTACATGGGCGTCACGTTGGTCATCCCGCTCTACGTGCAGGACGTGCTCGGCGGCACGTCGCTCGATGCCGGCCTCGTGACGTTCCCGACCGTGTTCACGGCCGTGCTCGTCAACCCGCTCTCGGGCATCCTGGCCGACAAGACCTCCCCGCGCTTCTCGGCGCTCATCTTCGGGACGTTCCTCGCGGTCGGCTCGGTGCTCAGCGTGACCGTGGGGGAGGCCACCCCGCTGTGGTTGCTCTCGGTGTACCAGACCATCCGCGCAATCGGCGTGTCGGGCCTCATCGGCCCGCTGCTCACGTTCTCGCTCTCGGGGCTTTCCGGTCCGCTCATCGGCCACGGCAGTTCCGCTGCAGTCGTTATCCGCCAGGTCGCGGCGACGTTCGGCACCGCCATCATGGTGTTCTGCGTCGCTGCCCTCCATCCGGTTTCCGCGGCCAACGGCTGGTCTGCGGCGTTTCCGTACCAGGCTGCGTTCGCCTTCTCGGCCGTCATGGGCGCAACGAGCCTCTTCCTGAAGGAGTTGCGAATAGAGGTATTGCTTTCCGCGGTAGGTTGAATTTCTAAACGCAACATTGTTGCGTTTAACCTTGCAGGGAGAAGGGGCGCAAGCCCCTTCGCTTTGGGAGGCGCGGGCTTCAGCCCGCCCGAGCAAAGCGAACGCGTAATCAATCCCGAGACAAATGGCTTCGCCCTTCTTATGCGTCGCGCTTCGCGCTCCCGATGACGCGGCAACACTGCCTCATCCCGACATTCACGACGGCGGCCGACGCCGGCCGCGGCCCTACAATCGCATGACGCGCTTACCCCTCCGGGCGGAAAGGGGGTGCACCATGACGAGGAAGAAGGGGAAGCACCTGAGCAGGGAGAACCGCGAGGTCATCGAGAAGGGGATCCGCGACGGCGACTCGGCGAGGGCCATAGCCAAGAGGATAGATGCCAGCCCCTCGACGGTGACGAGGGAGGTGAAGGCGCACAGGACCGTGCGCGAGAAGAAGCTGTCGCCCAAGGAGAGGGCGTCGCTGCGGTGCGCCAACCGCGACTCCTGCCAGGCGAGCGGGACGGCGTGCCCGAAGTGCTCGACCAAGCTGACGAACTGCAAGGACTGCAGGACGCGCCGCTGCATCCTGGCGTGCCCCGACTACGAGCCGAGGATGTGCGAGACAACCGAGAGATGGCCGTACGTTTGCCCCGAGGGTTGCCCCAAGCGCGGCTGGTGCGGGCTGCCCAAGTGCGGCTACGACGCCGGCGACGCGGACGCGGCCTACCGGGAGACGCTGTCGTCGTCGCGCTCGGGGATATGCTGCACGCAGGAGGAGCTCGACGCGATGAACGCCATCGTGGTGCCGCTCGCCAAGCAGGGCCAGAGCCTCGAGGCGATCTGGGCCGAGCACGCAGGCGAGCTGCCCGTCTGCGTGCGCAGCGCCTACAAGTACCAGGAATTGAACGCCGTGGGCCTCACCAGCCTCGACATGCCGAGGAAGGCGCGCCTTCTGCCCCGCAAGCGGCCGGACGCCGGCGGCGCCGGGCGCGAGCGGGTCGACCGCACGGGGCGCACCTACGACGACTTCAAGGAGCTGCCGGTCGAGGACCAGGTCCGCGTCGTGCAGGGCGACTCGGTGGAGGGCTACGAGTGGAACGAGTCGGACGTGCTGAGCCTGCACCTCGTCGCCCACGCGTTCCAGATCTACCTGAAGAAGGCCGTGAAGCTGAGCCCCGCCCCCGTCGTCGCCTGGCTCGACGTCATCGAGGAGGAGCTCGGATCGCCCGAGGCCTTCGAGGAGATCTTCGGGATACTGTTGCTCGACCGCGGATCCGAGTTCGACGACTGGGCCGGCATGGAGCGCTCGTGCCTGGTCCCAGGCGCGAGGCGCTGCCGCGTGTTCTACTGCGACGCGCAGAACTCCAACCAGAAATCTCCTGCCGAGAGGAACCACCAGAGGCTCCGTAGGATACTGCCGAAGAAGCGCAGCGACTTCGACAAGCTGAGCGTGTGGGACGTGGCCGTGTGCTGCAGCCACGTGAACTCCTACCCGCTCGCCCGCAAGTCGGGCACGTTCCGCCCGATCGAAGCCGCCGCGGCCCTAATCCCCCAGCACCTGCTCGACGCGCTGGGGATCGAGCGCGTGCCCGCCGACGAGGTGACGTTGAAGCCGTACCTCATGGCCCACGCCGTGGAACAGTAATCCTTAAGGAAACGCAGGACCACAGCCCGGAGGGACGCGCACGGCATAGCTTATCTTAACGGCCCCGGGCGTTGCGTTCAGTTCTGCAACTTCCGGCCCGGGGGCTCGCGTCAGCACGCCCAGATTCCCGGCGCCCCACGCCGGGCGATTGCCCTGCGGGCGCGCTTTTTGCCCTATTGCAAGGTTAAACGCAACGGTAATCACAGTGTTTTGCAGCAGCAAGCGCAACTGTTGCGTTTAGTCGTTCAGTGTTGCGGTTACATTTACAACCAACC